>NZ_BCAV01000106.1:0-581 GCF_001320125.1 Pseudomonas sp. NBRC 111119 | reverse complement strand
GGTTCACCCAGGCCTGCACCGTCTGGCGAAACTCCGGATCATTCTCGTAATCCCCCGCCCACAGCGCGGGGTCCAGTTCGCGTACCTGAATATCAATGATCACCCGGCTGACACTGCCATTGAGCAGGTCCCAGAACCCGGGCGGCTTGTTGCCGGGATATACGATGGTCACGTCCAGCAGGGCATCCAGCTGCTCACCCAATGCAGCCAGCACGAAGGCCACACCGCCGGCCTTGGGTTTGAGCAGGTGGCGATAGGGCGACTGCTGTTCCAGCCGCTTGGCTTCGGTGAAGCGGGTACCTTCCAGGTAATTGACCACGGTCACCGGTTGGCGCCGGAACAGCTCACAGGCGGCCTTGGTGATTTCCAGGTCCTTGCCCTTGAGCTCGGGGTGTTTCTCCAGAAACGCCTTGCTGTAACGCTTCATGAAGGGGTAGTCCAGGCCCCACCAGGCCAGGCCCAGCAGCGGCACCCAGATCAGCTCTTTTTTCAGGAAGAATTTGAAGAACGGCGTGCGGCGGTTGAGGCTTTCGATCAGTGCGGGGATGTCGACCCAGCTTTGGTGGTTGCTCACCGCCAGG
>NZ_BCAV01000105.1:0-689 GCF_001320125.1 Pseudomonas sp. NBRC 111119 | reverse complement strand
CAGGGGAGATCGGTACAGATCTATCACGCTTCCCGTCCTCACAGCACTTCTGCTCTTGGTTGGGACTGGCTCCCCCTACCCGAATTTCCGGCGGTCATCGACTGGCAGGTGGTGGGCCCAAAATAGTCAATCGAGCAGCGCAAGCACTCAAGCAGGCTGCATCCAATGCCCGTAACGACAAGGGTTTCATTGGCGCATCGCACCGAGCCAGACTGACTCGAATGGATACCAGCTGCGCCATCAAAGCCACTGCGCATCAGTTGGCACGTCTGGTGTACAACCTGTTAACCAAGAAGCAGGCTTATGTTGAACAAGGTCTTGAGGAGTTCGAAGCCAGAAGCCAAGACCGGCAGGTCCGGGCTTTGCTTCGCAAAGCCCGGAAACTGGGGTATCAACTGGTGGCCGCTTGAGTGCTTAGAAAACAATGGGTTGCATTTTGTTTGATGAGAGATCACCCAGCCCTTCCGGGCTGCGCTGTCGCACAGCAAACAGGATGCGCATGACGTCAGATCTGCACTGACATCGAGATCTAGAAAAGCATTCGCCGACTGATCCGGGTAGGTCAGCCGCCGAATACTTTGCTATGGTTCCCAATGCGCGGGAAAGAGGCCGTAGACCGCACTGGTGTGCTGCTTTGCTCCCGAATGAGAGAGTGGCCCAAATGGCATCGGCGTTAATCCCTGTCGGCA
>NZ_BCAV01000104.1:0-502 GCF_001320125.1 Pseudomonas sp. NBRC 111119 | reverse complement strand
GGGCATGCGGGTTGGGCCGTCGGAGGCCGAGCCGTTCTGGACGGACTTCCTGCGAAGCCTTATGCGGCGCGGCCTGCGTGGCGTGAAGTTGGTCATCTCCGATGCCCACGAAGGTTTGAAGGCTGCGGTTTCCAAGGTCTTCAATGCGACCTGGCAGCGCTGCCGCGTGCATTTCATGCGCAACGCCATGGCCCATGTCGGCAAGGGCCAGCGCACCATGGTAGCGGCGCTTCTGCGCACGGTTTTCGCCCAGGATAGCCGCGCTGAATGCCACCAACAGTGGCGCTTGGTTGCAGACCAACTGCGCGAAAAGTACCCCAAGATCGCAACACTCATGGACGGGTGCGAGGACGAGGTGCTGGCGCACATGGCGTTTCCCAAAGCGCATCGACAGCAACTGCACAGCACCAATCCACTGGAGCGGCTCAACGCAGAGATCAAGCGCCGCACCGACGTCGTGGGCATCTTCCCCAACGATCCTGCGATCACAAGGCTGGTAGGG
>NZ_BCAV01000103.1:0-942 GCF_001320125.1 Pseudomonas sp. NBRC 111119 | reverse complement strand
TGCACTTTCTGCGCTTCGACGAACTTACGACGTGCGTGCGCCCAGCAGCCCAACCGCTCCACGCCGTCCTGTGCAGCCAGCGCGTTGTAACCGGCGTAGTCGTCGGTCATGACATAACCGCGATAGCCATCCAGCAGGCGCGTCGGCACTTCCTGCGCTCGGCTGGTGGCGTAGTCGAAAAGGATCACTGGCCGATCAGGTGGGCCGCCGGTTTGTACCCACATCCAGGATTGGCTACTGGGCTCACGGCCAGGCTCTTTCAATACCTGCACACGTGTTTCATCACAGTGGATGATCCGACTGCTCAACAGGCTTTCGCGCATCAGATTCAGCAGCGGTTGGAAGTGCTCGCTGCATTGAATCACCCAGCGTGCCAGGGTTTGGCGCGGGATATCGATACCGTGACGCCCCAACACTTTTTCGAAGCGATGAAGCGGTAAGCCGTCTACATATTTGGTGGTGAGCAGCATGGCCAGCACACTTGGGCTAGCCATGCTCTTCTCGATCACCTGGGCAGGCTTGTCCGCCGTTACAGGCGCTGACTCGCAGTCGCGGCAGCCATACACCTTGCGAACATGTTTGATGACGCGAATCTGCATCGGGACGATTTCAAGCTGTTCGCTGACCTCTTCACCAATGGCATGTTTGCGGCAGCCACAAGCGCACGTCAGCTCATGCTCGGGCAGTTCGTGGACAACCTCGATACGCGGCAAATCAGCCGGCAGTGGTTTGCGTTTACCACGGCGCTTGGTCGGTGCAACGACTTCTTCGTCGCCAGCCTCATCCAAGGGTTCTGCCAGGCTTTCCGCTTCGTCGAAGAGCGGCAACTGTGGCGTCGCCGCATCGCCTGTCTGCTCGGTCTTGCGCCCGAACAGGCGCTGGCGCAACAGCGCAACTTCCTCTTCGAGATGAACGATCTTGCCCTTGTCCGATGCGCGCTCG
>NZ_BCAV01000102.1:0-949 GCF_001320125.1 Pseudomonas sp. NBRC 111119 | reverse complement strand
TACGATCAGGTCGTGGGCCAAGGCGGTGTTGATTTGTACGGTGAACGTGGGTTTGACGTTTTCAGCAACGGAAGTCTGGTCAGCGGTGATAGTGACCAACACCAGATCACCTTGGTTGCCTGTACCAGGAGTACCAGAGCCTGGTTCATCTGTCACAGTGGTAGTGACAGTATCGCCGCTCAGTGTGAGCTTCTCGAAGTTCTCGCCCCCTGAGACTGCCTCGAGTTTGTTAGCCAACGCAGGCTGGCCACCTACATAGACATCGTCAGCAACTGTAATAGTGGCGCTACCGGACGCACTGTTAGCCGGGATAACAACCTTGGTGCCGTCGGTGAGGGTGAAAGTAAGTGCGCCGTGCTGGGTTACGGACAGACCTTGGGCATTGCTCAGCGTAACCGTGTAGGTGACCTGCCCACCTTCGGTGACAGTCGCCTTATCGACGGTCAGCGTTGCAACGACTTCGCTAATGGTATCGGCGATCTGAACAGTGGCTGGGTTACCGATGACCAAGTGCTCGAACGTTGCACCAGGGACACTAGCGTCAGCGATACCCACGGTGACGGAGCCTGGGTCTTTGATGACATCGTCACCTTGAGCCTCAGTCTTGTACACGACTTCGGTTTTACCCGCATCGATAGTGACCTTGTCCCCGTTCGACAGAGTAACGGTGAGCGGGCGATCCAGAGCTTGGCTGACTTTTACGGTGAAGGACGGCTGCTGGTCTTCGGTCACATTGCCATTGCTGACGATGCTGACAGTGACTGTGTCGATGCTGTCATTAATGGTGGTAACAGCCGGGGTCGGACTTGCGTTCAGCTGTTCGAAGTTGCCACCGGTGGCGTCCTTGATCGTTACGCTGACGGTCGAGCCGTTGTTGTACACATCGTTCGGCGGGGTCTGGAAGTCGATGCTGCCTTGAGTCTTGCCTGCTTCAACGGTGATGACCTGG
>NZ_BCAV01000101.1:0-972 GCF_001320125.1 Pseudomonas sp. NBRC 111119 | reverse complement strand
GTTGGCGATCGGCTGGCCGATCGGGACCGCGTCCACGCCCTCTTCCACGCACGCCCAGTGGGTCACATCGATGGCCGCTTCCGTCGGCCCGTACAGGTTGTACAGCCGCGCCTGCGGCAAACGTTCGAACACCTGACGCTGGGTGTCCACCTGCAGCGCCTCGCCGCTGCACACAATGCGCCTGAGGCTGGTGCACTGTTGCACCTGCGCATCGGTCAGGAAGGCCTGCAGCATCGACGGCACGAAGTGCAGCGTGCTTACCCCCTGCGCCCGAATCAGCTGCACCAACCGTGCCGGGTCGCGGTGGTCGCCCGGCGCTGCTACCACCAGCCGCGCACCAGTCATCAACGGCCAGAAGAACTCCCACACCGACACGTCGAAGCTGAACGGGGTCTTCTGCAGCACCGTGTCGCTGCCGTTCAGGCCATAGGCCTCCTGCATCCAGCACAGGCGGTTGGTCAGCGCCACATGGCGGTTGCCCGCACCCTTGGGCTTACCGGTGGAGCCAGAGGTGTAGATCACGTACGCCAGGTGCTCGCCGCTCACTTCAACAGCCGGGTTGCTGTCGGCAAAGCCTTCCAGCCAACCCTCACGGTCCAACGCCACGGTGCGCACACCCGCCGGCAACGGCAGGCGTTCGAGCAAGCATGCCTGGGTCAGCAGCAGCTTGACGCCGCTGTCCTCGAGCATGTAGCGCAGGCGCTCTTCAGGGTAGTCCGGGTCCAGCGGCACGTAGGCGCCACCCGCCTTGAGGATGGCCACCAGCGCCAGGACCATTTCCAGCGACCGCTCGGCCGCCACACCCACCAGCACATCCGGGCCTACACCCTGGCTGATCAGGTAATGCGCCAGGCGGTTGGCCTGGGCGTTGAACTGAGCGTAGGTCAGGCTGTGTTCACCGAACACCAGTGCCGGGGCATCGGGGGTGCGCTGCACCTGGGCTTCTATCAGCTGCTGTACGGGCTGGGTCAG
>NZ_BCAV01000100.1:0-1157 GCF_001320125.1 Pseudomonas sp. NBRC 111119 | reverse complement strand
ACGCCGGCGCCGACGGTACGACCGCCTTCACGGATAGCGAAGCGCAGACCGTCTTCCATTGCGATGGTTTTGATCAGGGTAACAGTCATCTGAATGTTGTCACCTGGCATTACCATTTCAACGCCTTCCGGCAGTTCGCAGTTACCGGTCACGTCAGTGGTACGGAAGTAGAACTGAGGACGGTAGCCTTTGAAGAACGGCGTGTGACGGCCGCCTTCTTCCTTCGACAGGACGTAGACTTCTGCGGTGAACTTGGTGTGCGGCTTGACCGAACCTGGCTTGACCAGAACCTGGCCACGCTCAACGTCGTCACGCTTGGTACCACGCAGCAGAACACCGCAGTTCTCGCCAGCACGGCCTTCGTCCAGCAGCTTGCGGAACATCTCAACACCGGTGCAGGTGGTGGTGGTGGTGTCACGCAGACCAACGATTTCCAGCGGATCCTGAACGCGGACGATACCACGCTCGATACGGCCAGTTACAACGGTACCACGGCCCGAGATCGAGAATACGTCTTCGATCGGCATCAGGAATGGCTGGTCGACGGCACGAACGGGCTCAGGAATGTAGCTATCCAGAGTCTCTACCAGCTTCTTGACAGCGGTAGTGCCCATTTCGTTGTCGTCTTTGCCTTCCAGCGCCATACGAGCCGAACCGATGATGATCGGGGTGTCGTCGCCTGGGAAGTCATAGGTGGACAGCAGGTCGCGAACTTCCATCTCGACCAACTCCAGCAGCTCGGCGTCGTCTACCAGGTCAGCCTTGTTCAGGAAGACCACGATGTACGGAACGCCAACCTGACGGGACAGCAGGATGTGCTCACGGGTTTGTGGCATCGGACCATCGGCGGCCGAGCAAACCAGGATCGCGCCGTCCATCTGGGCAGCACCGGTGATCATGTTCTTCACGTAGTCAGCGTGACCTGGGCAGTCAACGTGAGCGTAGTGACGAATGGTCGAGTTGTACTCAACGTGAGCGGTGTTGATGGTGATACCGCGCGCTTTTTCTTCTGGAGCCGAGTCGATCTTGTCGAACTCAACGACTGCCGAACCGAATACTTCGGAGCAGACGCGAGTCAGAGCTGCGGTCAGAGTGGTCTTACCGTGGTCAACGTGGCCGATAGTGCCGACGTTAACGTGGGGAAGGGAACGATCAAA
>NZ_BCAV01000099.1:0-1188 GCF_001320125.1 Pseudomonas sp. NBRC 111119 | reverse complement strand
GGATTCTCCGATCAAGTCAGCACAGGCCGTCTGACCTGTGCTGAAATAGCCCTTCGTTCAACACCCCTCTACAAGCCCGCCATCCCATGAGTCAGATGAGTTTTTCCGATTTCGAGTACGCCGGTAAGCGCAAGCACACCCGTCGCGAGCGTTTCCTGGCCGAGATGGAGCAGGTGGTTCCGTGGAGCGGGTTGGTGGCGTTGATCGAGCCTCACTACCCAAAGGCTGGCGGTGGCCGCAAGCCGTATCCACTGGAAACCATGTTGCGCATTCACTTGCTGCAGAACTGGTTCTCGTTGAGCGACCCAGCCATGGAAGAGGCGCTGTACGAGATCACTTCGATGCGCCAGTTTGCTCGCCTGACGCTCAGCGCTCCGATCCCCGAAGACACGACGATCATGAATTTCCGGCACCTACTGGAGAAGCATCAGCTGGCGGCGGGCATTTTGGAAACCATCAACAATTACCTGCGAGACAAGGGCCTGTCGTTGCGCCAGGGCACCATTGTCGACGCGACCATCATCCACGCACCCAGCTCGACCAAGAACAAGGACGGCAAGCGCGATCCTGAAATGCATCAGACGAAGAAAGGTAATCAGTATTTCTTCGGCATGAAGGCGCATATCGGGGCCGATGCTGAGTCGGGCCTGGTGCATCACGTCCACGGTACAGCGGCGAATGTGGCCGATGTAACGGAGGTCGCTCACCTGTTGCATGGCGACGAAAATGTTATCTGTGCCGACGCGGGTTATACCGGCGTGGAGAAGCGGTCGGAGCATGAAAGAAGGCCGGTGATCTGGCAGATTGCGGCTCGTCGGAGCACCTATAAACACTTGAGCAAACGAAGCGTGCTCTACAAGGCCAAACGCAAGATCGAGAAGGTCAAAGCGCAGGTGCGAGCGAAGGTCGAACACCCCTTCCGTGTGATCAAGCGCCAATTCGGCTATGTGAAAACCCGCTTCCGTGGCTTGGCCAAGAATACGGCGCAACTGACCACGCTGTTTGCCCTGTCGAATCTGTGGATGGTGCGCCGGCAACTATTGCCGGTCGCGGGACAGGTGCGCCCGTGATGGCAGAAAACCAAGGCTATGCCTTGGTTTTCCAATAATCTGCGGCTGAAAATCGGGCTTTTCGGCATGCCCAAGCCGTCCATTTCCGGATGATGGGCAACTTGTTCGGAGTTTCCCT
>NZ_BCAV01000098.1:0-1358 GCF_001320125.1 Pseudomonas sp. NBRC 111119 | reverse complement strand
TTGGATTAGCTGCTTTGGCAGATCTATACAGCGCTGCTCGCGCCTGTAGCAAGGCAGTCGCACTGCCTTCGTGACGCTCGTTGGGCGTCACGTACCGCAGGGCGCTGTGTCGATGATCTTCGTTGTACCACTCGACAAACCTCTGCACCCAGAGTCTCGCCTGCGTGAGGCTGTCGAACGGGCGATCTGGCCAAAGTGGGCAATACTTGGCCGTACGGAAGAGTGTTTCCGCATAGGCATTGTCATTGCTCACCCGCGGACGACTGAACGAAGGCTCAACACCCAGTGACACCATTTGCTCACGTAGCAAAGAGCCTCTCATTACAAGACCGTTGTCGGAATGCAGCACCAAGGGACGACCCGCTGTTCGTTCGCGCAGACATCCTTTTTCAAGTAGCACACAGGCGTTTTCAGCGCACTCGGATTCATGTACTTCGTTAGCCACAAGCTTGCGGCTGTAGATGTCTTTGACCATGTACCAGTAGTAGAAACGCCCCTTGATCGTGGTGGGTAACCAAGTGATGTCCCAGCACCACACCTGGTTCGGGCCATCCGCTCTGTGCGTGGTCAAAACTCGACGCTTCGGGGCTTTAGCCCGGCCTCGGCGCACATGTTGATTCGCCTCTTTTAGCACTCGATAAAATGTCGATTCCGATGCCAGGTAAATACCTTCATCCGCCAACTTCGGCACGATCTGGTGCGGAGTCAGACTGGCATAACCTGGCTGATTCGCAGCGTCCAATACGGCCTGTCGTTCCGCAACACTGAGTTTATTCGGTGGCGCCTTGCGTTGAACTGTCCGACGTCTATCTTCGTTGCTATGGCGCCAGCGCTGGACCGTCCGAAGGCACAGCCCTAGCTCGCTGCACGCACGGAACCGTCTTGCTCCCGCCTCGACAGCTTCGGCGATCAACCCTAATGCTTGCATGCGATCTGAGGCGCTGATCAGTCTTCCTCGCCCTTGCCCCAGATCGCATTGGCTTTTTTTCGGAGATCCAGTAAAGCCTCCGCTTCTTTGCGACTAGCATCAGACTTCGACAACTGACGCTCAAGTTCCTTGATACGCCGTTGCTCGGCGGTTGGCTTGGCGCAAGGCTGAGGCTCAACTGCCGCATTGGCGTTCTGGCAAGCCAAGCGCCATTGCTGGATCTGCTCAGGGAATATCCCTTTCATTCGGCAATATTGGGAAAGCTCGATCTCGCTCAAGGGAGCTGTTTCCATGACAGCATTGAATTTGTCGGTGCTGGACCAGTGATCGCTGGTCTTGTTGTTACCAGGGACGATCAACCCTTTATCTCTAGCCATTTGTCTCCAATTTCGCAGGGATTGCGGAGTAACGCCGATCGCAACGGCAAGCT
>NZ_BCAV01000097.1:0-1396 GCF_001320125.1 Pseudomonas sp. NBRC 111119 | reverse complement strand
CCCACTTAATTACTAGGGTGCTCCATGACGAGACACAGCCAGTCATTCAAAAAAACGATGGTCGATTTATGTCAATCGTCCAGCAGTATCCACGAGGTGGCACTCAAGACAGGCATGAGCCGGTCTCTACTGAGGCGATGGGTAGCAAGCTTTCAAGAGCATGGTGAGGCTGGCTTGATGCACAAGTACACCCACTACGATGCTCACTTCAAACTCGAAGTCTTGGAGCACATGGAGCGTGAAGGTCTGTCTGCTCATCAAACGTCGGTGCGCTTTGACATACGTGGCCCGAGCAGCATCAGTCGTTGGAAAAAGCTGTACGATGAAGGCGGAATCGAAGCACTTCATTCACGTCGTAATCAAGGCCGCCTTATGCCCCGTAAGCCCCCCAAGCCGTCGGAATCCAGCACGGATCATTCTCCCGACGCTAAGCTCACCCCTGAAGAAATGCTCAAAGAGCTGGCTTACCTGCGCGCGGAAAATGCGTACCTAAAAAAGCTCGATGCCTTGATCCAACAGCGCAAACAGACTGCGCCCGGGAAAAAACGCAGTCCGTCCAAGGATTAAGGCACGCACACCCGCTCGACCTGTTGCTTCGAGCCGCGGGCTTGGCACGCAGCACCTTCTACTACCAGGTCAAAGCGCTGGCTACCGACAAGCATGCCGATCTCAAAAGCCGGATCAGTAGCATCTTTCACGACCATAAAGGACGGTATGGCTATCGTCGAATCACTGCAGCGCTTGGCAACCAAGGCGAGCGGATCAATGAGAAAAAGGTGCGGAGACTGATGGGGCTGATGGACCTGAAATCGCAGGTACGAGAGAAGAAATACCGCGCCTATCGGGGTGCTGAGGGTGTGATATCTGCAAACCTGCTCAAGCGCGACTTTAAAGCCGAAGCGCCTAATCAAAAATGGGTGACCGATGTAACTGAGTTCAAAGTGAAGGGGCAGAAGCTGTTTTTGTCTCCAGTCATGGATCTCTACAATGGAGAGATTTTGGCGTACCAGATGAGCAAACGCCCTGAATTCAAGATGGTTTCGACAATGCTGGAAAAGGCCATCAAGCGCTTGGGGCCGGGCGACGAACCACTCATGCATTCAGATCAGGGCTGGCAATATAGGCAGCCGATCTACCGACACATGTTGGCCAAAAGCAATATCAAGCAAAGCATGTCTCGCAAAGGCAACTGTTGGGACAATGCGGCCATGGAGAGTTTTTTTGGCACGCTGAAGAGCGAGTTTTTCCACCTGGAGTCGTTTTCGAGCGTTGAGGATCTAGAGACACGACTGGTGGAATATATTACTTACTACAACCAGCACCGCATAAGCCTGAGACTCAATGGTATGAGTCCGGTACAATTTCGGACCCAAGCGCTGAGCCAATAGCATTTTTT
>NZ_BCAV01000096.1:0-2210 GCF_001320125.1 Pseudomonas sp. NBRC 111119 | reverse complement strand
GGTTGTGGGTGGAGAAGGATCAGCGGATCGAGCAGCTGCGCGAAAAGACGGGCTGATCCACGATATTTTTGCCAGTTGCACGCGCCCTGGGGAAGACGAAGACTATAGCGACCTTCATCAGGATGAGGCGGTTACCATGACTCGACTCGCATTGAGCTATACCCCTTATGGCCATCGTGCTCCTGCCGCCAACCAGGGCCCCGTTCTGGGCTTTAATGGCCAATGGCGCGAACCCCCAACCGATGCATACCCACTGGGGCAGGGATACCGCCGCTACAGCACTGCAACCATGCGTTTCGGTGCTCCTGATTCACAAAGCCCCTTCGAGCCGGATTGCATGAACGCCTATGCCTATTGTGTTGGCGACCCGGTCAACCAATCGGACCCGACAGGCCACGCGCCCACTGCAGCTGCGCTTCTGGCCCAAATCGAATCCATGAAACAGCGCAGAGCGCGTACCCAAGCAGCGCCCGCCACTACAAACTATGACGCCACTCGTTCTAAAGCGCAAACTTCACAGAAATCTGTCGCAGTTGCTCAACAAACAATTGTCTTCACTTCCGATAGACAGGCCGCGCCTCAATCGCCGTTCGACGGAGTGGCAACGGGGGTGATGCAATGGAAAAGGCGAAAGGAATTAACCAAGCAAATGAACACGGCTTTTACAAATCATCAGGCGCTGCTGGCTGATTACATGCGCGAGATGCATCTATCGCGGGTGAGTGCGCCAGCGAGCTACACACGGTTTGCGAGAAACCCTTACCACCACGAGAGAATGCAGGGGATCACTCAGGAGCTGGTGGCCAATCGCAGGCAGCTATTGGACTACCATGCGAAGCTGTGGGACATGAGGAAAGCTTAGGGCGCATTCATACACGCGGCACCGCAGCGGCTGGCGTTGGCTGATGTTCAATTATCTGCTCACGTATTGAGCAGATCTGCTTAACCTCATGCTAACTTCAGCTGTCCTTGCGGGATGCCCTGGGGAACGAGGTATTCAACAGCTACCCACCGGTTTATCCGTCCCAACTCATCTCCGACCTCCGTCATTCACCTTCAGTAGAACCAAGGCCACGGTAAGTATTTTTATTGCTGCCTAAACTCAGAAATCCAATAGGCAGTACTTTCGTGTTCAGTCATAAATCTATTGAAATTAGAACTTACATCTTCCTTAAGAACAACCTCAAACCTCAGGTCTGCGTGCGCGACTTTTGGAATCTTCAATTGTGGAATATTAGATTGCCTCACAACACTCCGCGTCGAAACACTTTGCAGCTGCGCATAGTTGTCAGCGTACACTTTCATTACTTCACCCTGACCGTGCGAACAGGCGTACTGGTTGGCACTTGGGAATGTGTTCGTGACAAAAAAGAGCTTTCTTAAGTTTTTTAAACAAGCCCTTGACCCCTGGCTGCTTGCTGACTAACGCTAGCTCACGCATCAAGCTGCGCACCTCGAACCGCCCGATTTGCTCACCTTCTTCTTGCATCATTACCTTGATGCTACGGCTGCCGGGCGCACTTCGCCCTCGCGTGAACAACTCATTAACTCGACTGCGCAATCGCAGTCGCTCAGCGTCCGGAGTTCGTCTTCTATGACGATGGGCGTAGTAGCTTGAGCGAGTGACTTCGAACACCTCGCACAACCAATCAACGGGCTCATGGGCGCTGAGCTGACGGATCAGCGGGTACGCTCAAGATCTTCCGACATCAAGAGCGCGGTAGCCTTTTTTAGTATTGATTTCTCGCGTTCAAGGCGCGTTATCCGAGCTTCGAGTTCTTGGATCTTTTGCTGCTCTGGCGTCAACGCTTTGCTGGCGGGTGTGATGCCTCCACGTTCCCGCTGAAGCTGGTTAACCCAACGACGCAGGGCTGACTCGACCAAACCGAGCGAGGGGGCTGCTTCGGCATGACTGTAGCCTTGATCGAGCACCAGGCAGGCAGCTTCGCGTTTGAACTCAGCGGTAAAGGTACGACGTTGCTTGGTCATCAGACACCTCTCTGTGGCAAGCATTTTCGCCTAAATGGGTGTCCGGAATCATTAGACCACTACACTGTTACAAGCCTAACCAATATAATATGAAACATTTGTCTTCATCGCAGTGCATCGGACATTTGGCGTAGGCCAACGCCCTGCTTATCATTGCCAACAGTTTTCATCCCACAACAAAAGTTTCCTTACGCGTCGCCTGTTGACCGGCATTCTCACCA
>NZ_BCAV01000095.1:0-2339 GCF_001320125.1 Pseudomonas sp. NBRC 111119 | reverse complement strand
CCGACAGCATCGGCAGGTCGCGCACCCGAGTGTGGGGTGCGGATACCATGGCATCCAGCAGGCGCAGCCAGTGGTCGGCCATGCGCTGGACCGTGGCAATATCGAACAGGTCGGTGGCATAGGTGAACGCTGCACTGACACCACCCTCATGCTCCGCCGTGTTGAGGGTGAGGTCGAATTGCGCACTGTGGCTGTCCCATTGCAACCCTGACACGCGCAGACCCGGCAGCTCCAGGTCAGCGCCATGGCGCTCCTGGGCCTGATGGTTGAACATTACCTGGAACAGGGGGTTGTGGCTTAGACTGCGCTCCGGCTGCAGCGCCTCGACGAGTTGCTCGAATGGCAGGTCTTGGTGAGCCTGGGCGCCCAGTGCGGCTTCACGCACCTGCTGGAGCAAGCCGTGAACCGGCTGTTCGGCCTCCACATGAGTGCGCAGAACCTGGGTGTTGACCAGAAAACCGATGAGGCCCTCGGTACCGGCTTTGCCACGGTTGGCTATGGGTACGCCCGTGCAGATGTCTGTCTGGCCACTGTACCGGTGCAACAGCACCTGGAATGACGCCAGCAGCAGCATGAACACCGTGACGTTTTCGGTCTGGCACAGGCGTTTGATGCCGGCAAGGCGTTCGGCACTCAACTCGACCTGGTGGCAGGCACCGGCAAAGCTCTGTACAGCTGGGCGCGCACGGTCGGTCGGCAGCTCGAGCACCGGCAGGTCACCGGCCAGGCTGGCTTTCCAGTACTCCAACTGGCGCGCCTGCTCGCCGGCTTCCATCCACTGGCGTTGCCACGAGGCATAATCGGAGTACTGGATTGGCATCGGCGCCAGCTGGGCCGGCAGGCCCTGGCTGAATCCGGCATACAGGCTCACCAATTCGTCCACCATCACTTGCATCGAAGCGCCATCGCAGATGCTGTGATGAAGTGTCAATACCAGCACATGGTCGTCGGCGGACAAACGCAGGAGCGCCACCCGCCACAGCGGCCCTTGCCCAAGGTCGAACGCCTGGCCGATTTCGGCCTCGACCAAACCTTGTAAACCATCCTCGCCCTCACGCGCCCACGCCTGGGCATGGTCGTGCACTGGCAGTTGCAAGCGTGTGTGCTCGGCGATGCGTTGCAGCAACTGCTCACCGTCGTCGACGAAGGTGGTGCGTAACGACTCGTGGCGTGCCTGTAGGGCATCAAGTGTCCGGGACAGCGCTTGTACATCCAGATGCCCCTTAAGGCGCAAGGCCTTGGACAGGTTGTATGCCGCACTGTGTGGCTCCAGCTGCCAAAGGAACCATTGCCGCTGCTGAGCGTAGGACGGCAACAGAGGCTCTTCGGCACCGCGCCGGAAAATCGGCGCGATACTGAACAGGTTGATCCCCTTCTGCTTGAGCAGGATGGCCAGCGCCTTGCGTTCCTTCGGAGAAAGCGCCCCTACCGACTCGATTAACTCTTGCACGCTTCAGCCCTCAAATTTAAGAAATCAGTTTCTCAAGATCATTGGCTGATAGACGTTTAAGCGCCTCCAGAGATTTAGTCAGTTCATCCTGCAGCGGCTGCAGGGCCCCTTGGAGCTCCCCGACCTGTGCACAGAAGCTGCGCAGGTCATCGGCCGTGAACAACAACTTGATCGGGATCTCCTGTTGCAATTGGTCACGCATCTGCATCACCACCTGGGTTGCCAGCAGTGAATGCCCACCCAGGGCGAAGAAGTTGTCCTCCAGCCCTACCTGCACGCCGTCCAGAATGCTTGACCAGATGGCGGCCACCTGCTGCTCCAGCTCACTTATCGGCGCCACATATGGACGCTGGGATGCAATGCCATCAGGCTTGGGCAGGGCCTTGCGGTCGAGCTTGCCATTTGGGCTCAGGGGCATGGCCGCAATGGCCATGATTTGACTAGGCACCATGTAACCCGGCAATGCCTCGCCCACGTGCACTTTCAATTGCTCACTCAGCGCCGCAGGCTCTGCATCGGCGCCCATCTGCGGCACCACATAAGCCATCAGCCAAGTCCCGTCCACGGCCACAACGCAGGCTTCACGCACTCCAGGGTGGTCCATCAGACGCGCCTCGATCTCGCCCAGCTCGATACGCAGGCCGCGCAGCTTCACCTGGTGGTCGAGACGCCCGGCATACTCGATCACCCCGTCGGCCCGGTAACGCGCCAGGTCGCCGGTACGGTACAACCGCTCACCCGCCACGAACGGGCTGGCAACAAAGCGCTCGGCAGTCAGTGCCGGGCGCTGGTGATAGCCCCGCGCAAGCCCAGTGCCGGCCAGGTAAAGCTCACCTAGGGCCCCCAGAGGTGCTGGAGCAAGATCACGATCAAGGATATAGCACCGCAA
>NZ_BCAV01000094.1:0-2743 GCF_001320125.1 Pseudomonas sp. NBRC 111119 | reverse complement strand
GAGCAACAAACCATCCAGCGTCTGGCGACAGTAGCCAGCCGCGTGTCTGCCCTTGATGCAGTAGATGAAGGCCCGGTGAGTGGTGCTGTAACGCTGCTGCCCATGCAGCAGCGCTTCTTCGAAGCGCAGATTCCGGAGCATCATCACTGGAACCAGTCGTTGCTGCTGATTCCCCGTGAGCCAGTGCAGGCCAAGTGGCTCGAGGGCGCACTGAAAGCTGTGCATACCCATCATGATGCCTTGCGCACGTGCTTGCGTGAGCAGAGTGGCGAATGGCAGGCGCACATCGCCGGGCCCGACCACACCTACACGCTGCTGTGGCAGGCCGACCTGCCCGACGCACAGACCCTGGCTGCAGAAGGCCTGCGTACCCAGCGCAGCCTGGACTTGAGCCGTGGTGAGCTGATGCGTGCTCTGTTGGCTACCTTGGCTGATGGCAGCCAGCGCCTGTTGCTGGTCATCCATCACCTGGTAATCGATGGGGTTTCGTGGCGCGTACTGCTGGAGGATCTGCAGCAGGCTTATGAGGCATTGCGTCAAGGTCACCCCCCATTGTTACCGGCCCGTACGCGTTCGGTCAGAGACTGGGCCGGGCACTTGCAGGCCCATGCCCGCGGGGTGGCCCGCGAAGAGCTGGCGTTCTGGCAGTCGCAACTGGCGCAACCTTCCCACCTGCCTTGTGATAATCCCCAGGGAAGCCTGGAGAACCGTCATGCCGTCACGCTGGTCCGGGCGTTGCCGGCCGAAGTCACCCAGCGTCTGCTGCAACGTGCGCCTGGCGCATACCGAACCCAGGTCAACGACCTGTTGTTGGCAGCCTTGGCACGCGCCGTGTGCCGCTGGACCGGCCAGCCAGCTGCCGCCATCCAACTGGAGGGGCATGGTCGCGAAACCTTCAGCAGCGGGCTCGATGTAACCCGTTCCGTAGGTTGGTTGACCAGTTTGTTCCCGGTGTTGCTGACACCGGCACAGGGGCTGCGCGAGTCGATCGTGCAGGTCAAGGAACAACTGCGCCGCGTGCCACATAAAGGGATTGGGTTCGCAGCGCTGCGCTACCTGGGTGAGCGGGTTGATCGTGATGCCCTGGCCGGCCTGAGCATGCCCCGCATTACCTTCAACTACCTGGGGCAGTTCGACAGCCAGTTCGATGAGGCAGCGATGTTCGTACCTGCACCTGAAGCAGCCGGTGTCGAGCAGAGCGAAACTGCGCCGCTGGATAACTGGCTCACGCTCAATGGCCAGGTGTATGGCGGCAAGCTGTCGTTGAGCTGGACGTTCAGCCGCTGCATGTTCCATGAGCCTACGGTGGGGAGGCTCGCCGATGATTTCCTGGCAGAACTGACGGCGCTGGTCGAACACTGCTGCGTGGCGGGGCAGGTCGGTGTCACGCCCTCGGATTTCCCGTTGGCGCGTCTTGACCAGGGCCAGCTCGATGACCTGCCGGTGCCGGCAGGGGACATTGCCGATATCTATCCCCTGTCACCTATGCAACAAGGCATGTTGTTCCACAGCCTTTACGAAGACGCCTCTGGTGCCTACGTCAACCAGCTGCGGGTGGATGTACAGGGGCTGGACGAGCAGGCTTTCGCCCAGGCCTGGGCAGCCGCGATCGAAGCGCACGACATACTGCGCAGCGGCTTTTTCTGGCCACGCGGGGTCGAACGTCCTGTGCAGGTGGTGCGCAAACAGGTCCAGCTGCCGCTGGCAGTACATGACTGGCGAGGTCTGGAGGAGGTGGAACAGGCGCTGGAGCAGTTGGCCTTGCAACAGCGTCAACAGCCTTTTGACCTGGCGCATCCGCCGCTGCTGCGCCTGATGCTGGTGCGTGTCGGCGAGGCAAGCTACCACCTCATCTACACCCACCATCACATCCTGTTGGACGGGTGGAGCAATGCGCAACTGTTTGGCGAGGTGCTGCAACGTTACAGCGGCGAAGCGGTGAACGTCGGTGCTGGGCGCTACAGCGACTACATTGCCTGGTTGCAACGCCAGAATGCCCCAACCAGCGAGGGTTTCTGGCGTGCGCAACTAGCGCGGTTGGATAGCCCGACCCGACTGGCGCGTGTGGTCACACCCGGTGTCGAATCGCCAAGGGGGCACGATGACTGGTGCTACCGTTTCAACGAGGCCGATACACAACGCCTGGCTGCCTTCTCTCGCGCCAGCAAGGTTACCCTCAACACGTTGGTGCAGGGTGCCTGGGCCTTGATCCTGCAGCGCTTCAGCGGCCAACAGGCAGTTGCATTCGGTGCAACGGTATCGGGGCGCCCGGCGGACTTGCCGGGAGTCGAGCAACAGATAGGGCTGTTCATCAACACCTTGCCGGTCATTGCCAGCCCGCAGCCTGAACACACCATCGGCCAGTGGCTGCAACAATTGCAGGCACAGAACCTGGCCCTGCGTGAACAGGAACATACGCCGTTGTTCGATATCCAGCGGTGGGCGGGTCAGCAAGGTGAGGCGCTGTTCGATAGCCTTCTGGTCTTCGAAAACTACCCAGTATCCCAAGCCCTCGAGCAGGGAGCGCCGGGCGGGCTACGGTTTGGCGAGGTGGCGAACCACGAGCGCACCAACTATGCACTGACCGTGCTGGTGGATATAGGCCAAACGCTGGAGCTGAATTTGGCCTACGCCAAGGCCGGTTTCGATCCAGTTCAGGTCGAGCAGCTAGGCAGTGCGCTGGTCGGGCTGCTGCGCGGGATGAGCGCCGACCAGGTAGTGGGCGAGATCGCCTTGCTGTCAG
>NZ_BCAV01000093.1:0-2802 GCF_001320125.1 Pseudomonas sp. NBRC 111119 | reverse complement strand
CTTTTCCTTAGCCATCGATACAATCCTCCGCAGAAGAAATAGTCTTGCGCTGATAAAACAAAGGCAGATATTTTCATATCTGCCTTGTTTATATGGAGCTCTTGAGCGGACTTGAACCGCTGACCTCACCCTTACCAAGGGTGTGCTCTACCAACTGAGCTACAAGAGCGAAACACGTTGTGCAAAATCCAGCAAACTTGGAGCGGGTAGCGGGAATCGAACCCGCATCATCAGCTTGGAAGGCTGAGGTTCTACCACTAAACTATACCCGCGGAGCTTGCGGCTCTCGCTAAAACTGGTGGAGGGAGAAGGATTCGAACCTTCGAAGCTCTCGCAACGGATTTACAGTCCGTCCCCTTTGGCCGCTCGGGAATCCCTCCAGATGTGGCCGGCATTCTATTTCCATGCCGCCTCAGTGTCAAGCGATTTTTCAAATTTTTTCAATCAAATCTGAAACTTAGCTACTTTGACACCGCTTCCAGTTCTGCCACCTGAGTGGTGTTCCCTGCGAAGCGGGCGCCATTCTATCAAGCTATTCACCAGTTGCAATACCCTGGCAGAAAATAATTTTATGTTTTAAGTCGTTGAAATCATTGGAAAGAGCCGCCAGGGCTGCTGTGTCCAGTAAACGCTCGCTGTCGGGCTCCACCTTCAGCCAGCGCCCTTCCGCACCTGGCAGCTGTGCAACCACCGGAAGCGTTGCTATGTCCAGGCTCGTCAACCTTTGCCGCAGGGCATCGATCTGCTCCTGGCCCATGGCGCCCCCCACAATCAGGCACTCGTCGCGACGCCTGGGGGATGCCGACACACCCGCCTCGCGCACCAGGCGTATTTCCTGCTGGCTGCCTTTATACAAAGACAGAGGCGCAACCTCTTTCACCCTCAACGGCGCGCCCTGCTGATGCCACACGTAATAAAAGGCATTGAGTACCAGCAATAGCAAAAATAACCAGCGCATAGGGCACCTCAGTTCAATGGACAGGCCATCGCCAAACCGACGAAGACCAGATCAGGCACCACCCGAGCCTGTGGGAGCGTATCCCTCAGCAACGGCGCATCACCGCCCGTAAGGAAGACCGTAAAGTCACTCCCCCAAAGGGCATGCGCTTGCTCGATCTGCGTCTGTGCAAAGCCCTGCAGCATCAGCACGCAGCCACGTTCTACCGCCTCCACCGTGGACCGGCCCGGCAACAAGGTGGCCAATGCGCGCTCAGCGGAGGCATCATCGTAACGGATGCGCCGTGTATGGGTGCGCAGCTGCCCACGCATCAAAGGCATACCAGGGCAAATGTAGCCGCCGAGATGCTCACCGTCTGCGGCCACATAATCCGCTTTGGCTGCTGTGCCCAGGTCTATTACCAGGCACGCGCCACGTGCAAGGTGGTAGGCGCCCAGGGCAGCCAGCCAGCGATCCATACCCAAGCGCTGGTAGTCGTCATAGCCATTTCGCACACCGGCCATTTCCCAGGCAGAACGCGCTACATGCGACTGCACTGAAAACACCTGCGCAATCAGTGTGCACAGAGCTTCGGTCTCTTCTTCACTTCTGACGCTGACAATTCGGCAGCCTGTCAATTGCACCGCAGGCAGGGCAACCACCCCATCCACAAGGGCCTGGTCAGACTCAACGATTCCACCTGCGACAATCATGGCATCGAGGCTATGGATCACCCGCCACTTGATGAAGCTATTGCCGCAATCGAGTTCAAGAATCATCACGTAACCTCAAACTCAGCTCACCGCCACTGAAGCTTTTCTCAACGCCGTCCACAACAAGGCGCAAACCGCCTTGCCCATCGACGCCCAGTACCAAGCCGTCAATACGCGTGGTGCCTGCTATCAGTGACACGTTACGCCCTTGCCACAGATGCGCCTGCTCCCATTCCTCTTGAAACGCTGCAAAGCCATAGCGGCGATGACGGGCAAGTTCGTGCTGCAATTGTTGACTGAGCGAGGCGACCAGGTGGTTGCGATCAATCACCGCCCCCACCTCACGGCGCATGGATGTCCATTGCTGATCTACCTGCGCGTTGACCTGCATGTTTACATTGATGCCGATACCCAGCACCACATGACAAACATCGGCAGGGTCGCCTACCAGCTCGAGGAGGATGCCGGTGATCTTCTGGCCATTGACCAGAACGTCGTTAGGCCACTTCAGGCCTACAGCATTCACGCCAAATGCTTGCAGGGTGCGCATAACGGCCAAGCCAACCACCAGGCTCAAGCCCTCAAGCTGGCGCATACCGCCGTCTACTCGCAAGACCAGGCTGTAGTAAAGGTTCTCGGCGAAGGGGCTGACCCACTCTCGGCCACGCCGCCCACGGCCAGCACTCTGGCGCTCCGCCAACACCACGAAAGGCGCCTGCTGCCCTTGTGCTGCCAGGCGCAAACCCTCTGCATTTGTAGAGTCGATGGATTCATGAATGAAGACGGGCCACGGGTCTTGCGTAGCAAAGCCGGCTATAGCCTTTGCGTCGAGCATTGCCAAGGGCGCAGCTAACTGGTAGCCACGGCCACGGACCTTGTGAATTGTGAGGTTAAGTTCGCTCTCAAGGTGTTGCAGCTGTTTCCATACCGCACTGCGACTCACCCCGAGGGCTGCCCCGAGAGCTTCTCCGGAATGGAATCGGCCATCCTTGAGGAGGTTCAACAACTTCAGCATGCCAGTCTCAACGTTGGATAAGGCAGGCATGATAGCCATGGGTCGTGGGCTTGCATAGGATAAGGGGCATTCCGGTGATGCCCTGCCCTCAGCGGGACAACGGCTGGCGCCCAACCCTGGGCGAATTTTTACCGCAC
>NZ_BCAV01000092.1:0-5163 GCF_001320125.1 Pseudomonas sp. NBRC 111119 | reverse complement strand
ACACTACCATCGGCGATGCATCGTTTCACTACTGAGTTCGGGATGGGATCAGGTGGTTCCAATGCTCTATGGTCGTCAAGAAATTCTGTTGCCAGAAGGTCTTGGTAGACACTCCAGCGAATCCGGATATGTGATGTTTGTGAATCGCGAACTTTCGGTTCGTAGCGTCTTCACCACCGCAATCTGCTGAGCAAATTGCTTGGGTGTTATATGGTCAAGCCTCACGGGCAATTAGTATTGGTTAGCTCAACGCCTCACAGCGCTTACACACCCAACCTATCAACGTCGTAGTCTTCGACGGCCCTTTAGGGGATTCAAGATCCCAGTGAGATCTCATCTTGAGGCAAGTTTCCCGCTTAGATGCTTTCAGCGGTTATCTCTTCCGAACATAGCTACCCGGCAATGCCACTGGCGTGACAACCGGAACACCAGAGGTTCGTCCACTCCGGTCCTCTCGTACTAGGAGCAGCCCCTCTCAAATCTCAAACGTCCACGGCAGATAGGGACCGAACTGTCTCACGACGTTCTAAACCCAGCTCGCGTACCACTTTAAATGGCGAACAGCCATACCCTTGGGACCGGCTTCAGCCCCAGGATGTGATGAGCCGACATCGAGGTGCCAAACACCGCCGTCGATATGAACTCTTGGGCGGTATCAGCCTGTTATCCCCGGAGTACCTTTTATCCGTTGAGCGATGGCCCTTCCATACAGAACCACCGGATCACTAAGACCTACTTTCGTACCTGCTCGACGTGTGTGTCTCGCAGTCAAGCGCGCTTTTGCCTTTATACTCTACGACCGATTTCCGACCGGTCTGAGCGCACCTTCGTACTCCTCCGTTACTCTTTGGGAGGAGACCGCCCCAGTCAAACTACCCACCATACACTGTCCTCGATCCGGATAACGGACCTGAGTTAGAACCTCAAAGTTGCCAGGGTGGTATTTCAAGGATGGCTCCATGAGAACTGGCGTCCCCACTTCAAAGCCTCCCACCTATCCTACACAAGCAAATTCAAAGTCCAGTGCAAAGCTATAGTAAAGGTTCACGGGGTCTTTCCGTCTAGCCGCGGATACACTGCATCTTCACAGCGATTTCAATTTCACTGAGTCTCGGGTGGAGACAGCGCCGCCATCGTTACGCCATTCGTGCAGGTCGGAACTTACCCGACAAGGAATTTCGCTACCTTAGGACCGTTATAGTTACGGCCGCCGTTTACCGGGGCTTCGATCAAGAGCTTCGCTTGCGCTAACCCCATCAATTAACCTTCCGGCACCGGGCAGGCGTCACACCCTATACGTCCACTTTCGTGTTTGCAGAGTGCTGTGTTTTTAATAAACAGTCGCAGCGGCCTGGTATCTTCGACCGGCATAAGCTTACGGAGCAAGTCCTTCACCTTCGCCGGCGCACCTTCTCCCGAAGTTACGGTGCCATTTTGCCTAGTTCCTTCACCCGAGTTCTCTCAAGCGCCTTGGTATTCTCTACCTAACCACCTGTGTCGGTTTGGGGTACGGTTCCCAGTTATCTGAAGCTTAGGAGCTTTTCTTGGAAGCATGGTATCAACCACTTCGTCGCCTAAAGGCAACTCGTCATCAGCTCTCGGCCTTGAAATCCCGGATTTGCCTAAGATTTCAGCCTACCACCTTAAACCTGGACAACCAACGCCAGGCTGGCCTAACCTTCTCCGTCCCTCCATCGCAATAACTGGAAGTACAGGAATATTAACCTGTTTTCCATCGACTACGCTTTTCAGCCTCGCCTTAGGGACCGACTAACCCTGCGTCGATTAACGTTGCGCAGGAAACCTTGGTCTTTCGGCGTGCGAGTTTTTCACTCGCATTGTCGTTACTCATGTCAGCATTCGCACTTCTGATACCTCCAGCAAGCTTCTCAACTCACCTTCACAGGCTTACAGAACGCTCCTCTACCGCATCACCCTAAGGTGATACCCGTAGCTTCGGTGCATGGTTTGAGCCCCGTTACATCTTCCGCGCAGGCCGACTCGACTAGTGAGCTATTACGCTTTCTTTAAAGGGTGGCTGCTTCTAAGCCAACCTCCTAGCTGTCTAAGCCTTCCCACATCGTTTCCCACTTAACCATGACTTTGGGACCTTAGCTGACGGTCTGGGTTGTTTCCCTTTTCACGACGGACGTTAGCACCCGCCGTGTGTCTCCCATGCTCGGCACTTGTAGGTATTCGGAGTTTGCATCGGTTTGGTAAGTCGGGATGACCCCCTAGCCGAAACAGTGCTCTACCCCCTACAGTGATACATGAGGCGCTACCTAAATAGCTTTCGAGGAGAACCAGCTATCTCCGAGCTTGATTAGCCTTTCACTCCGATCCACAGGTCATCCGCTAACTTTTCAACGGTAGTCGGTTCGGTCCTCCAGTCAGTGTTACCTAACCTTCAACCTGCCCATGGATAGATCGCCCGGTTTCGGGTCTATACCCAGCGACTAAACGCCCTATTAAGACTCGCTTTCGCTACGCCTCCCCTATTCGGTTAAGCTCGCCACTGAATATAAGTCGCTGACCCATTATACAAAAGGTACGCAGTCACCTAACAAAGTAGGCTCCCACTGCTTGTACGCATACGGTTTCAGGTTCTATTTCACTCCCCTCTCCGGGGTTCTTTTCGCCTTTCCCTCACGGTACTGGTTCACTATCGGTCAGTCAGTAGTATTTAGCCTTGGAGGATGGTCCCCCCATATTCAGACAAAGTTTCTCGTGCTCCGTCCTACTCGATTTCATTGACAAGAGATTTTCGTGTACGGGGCTATCACCCACTATGGCCGCACTTTCCAGAGCGTTCCACTAATCTCAAATCAACTTAAGGGCTGGTCCCCGTTCGCTCGCCACTACTAAGGGAATCTCGGTTGATTTCTTTTCCTCAGGGTACTTAGATGTTTCAGTTCCCCTGGTTCGCCTCTTGCACCTATGTATTCAGTACAAGATAACCAGCTTGTGCTGGCTGGGTTCCCCCATTCAGAGATCTCTGGATCACAGTCTGTTTGCCGACTCCCCAAAGCTTTTCGCAGGCTACCACGTCTTTCATCGCCTCTGACTGCCAAGGCATCCACCGTATGCGCTTCTTCACTTGACCATATAACCCCAAGCAATCTGGTTATACTGTGAAGACGACATTCGCCGAAAATTCGCATGTTGCGCTTTCGCGCAGAACTCACAAATTTTACCTTAGCCTGATCACACACCAGTGAAAGTGCGTGTCAGTCTATATCTATCACATATCCGAATTTTTAAAGAACGGTCTGACAAAAGCCAGAAATCAACATTCACAGGGAATGCTCATTTCTGAGTTCTGATCAGCAAATGAATCAAGCAATTCGTGTGGGAGCTCATCAGCAGGCTGATGTCGTCGATTAAGGAGGTGATCCAGCCGCAGGTTCCCCTACGGCTACCTTGTTACGACTTCACCCCAGTCATGAATCACACCGTGGTAACCGTCCCCCGAAGGTTAGACTAGCTACTTCTGGTGCAACCCACTCCCATGGTGTGACGGGCGGTGTGTACAAGGCCCGGGAACGTATTCACCGCGACATTCTGATTCGCGATTACTAGCGATTCCGACTTCACGCAGTCGAGTTGCAGACTGCGATCCGGACTACGATCGGTTTTGTGAGATTAGCTCCACCTCGCGGCTTGGCAACCCTCTGTACCGACCATTGTAGCACGTGTGTAGCCCAGGCCGTAAGGGCCATGATGACTTGACGTCATCCCCACCTTCCTCCGGTTTGTCACCGGCAGTCTCCTTAGAGTGCCCACCATAACGTGCTGGTAACTAAGGACAAGGGTTGCGCTCGTTACGGGACTTAACCCAACATCTCACGACACGAGCTGACGACAGCCATGCAGCACCTGTGTCAGAGTTCCCGAAGGCACCAATCTATCTCTAGAAAGTTCTCTGCATGTCAAGGCCTGGTAAGGTTCTTCGCGTTGCTTCGAATTAAACCACATGCTCCACCGCTTGTGCGGGCCCCCGTCAATTCATTTGAGTTTTAACCTTGCGGCCGTACTCCCCAGGCGGTCAACTTAATGCGTTAGCTGCGCCACTAAAATCTCAAGGATTCCAACGGCTAGTTGACATCGTTTACGGCGTGGACTACCAGGGTATCTAATCCTGTTTGCTCCCCACGCTTTCGCACCTCAGTGTCAGTATCAGTCCAGGTGGTCGCCTTCGCCACTGGTGTTCCTTCCTATATCTACGCATTTCACCGCTACACAGGAAATTCCACCACCCTCTACCGTACTCTAGCTTGCCAGTTTTGGATGCAGTTCCCAGGTTGAGCCCGGGGCTTTCACATCCAACTTAACAAACCACCTACGCGCGCTTTACGCCCAGTAATTCCGATTAACGCTTGCACCCTCTGTATTACCGCGGCTGCTGGCACAGAGTTAGCCGGTGCTTATTCTGTCGGTAACGTCAAAATTGCAGAGTATTAATCTACAACCCTTCCTCCCAACTTAAAGTGCTTTACAATCCGAAGACCTTCTTCACACACGCGGCATGGCTGGATCAGGCTTTCGCCCATTGTCCAATATTCCCCACTGCTGCCTCCCGTAGGAGTCTGGACCGTGTCTCAGTTCCAGTGTGACTGATCATCCTCTCAGACCAGTTACGGATCGTCGCCTTGGTGAGCCATTACCTCACCAACAAGCTAATCCGACCTAGGCTCATCTGATAGCGCAAGGCCCGAAGGTCCCCTGCTTTCTCCCGTAGGACGTATGCGGTATTAGCGTTCCTTTCGAAACGTTGTCCCCCACTACCAGGCAGATTCCTAGGCATTACTCACCCGTCCGCCGCTGAATCCAGGAGCAAGCTCCCATCATCCGCTCGACTTGCATGTGTTAGGCCTGCCGCCAGCGTTCAATCTGAGCCATGATCAAACTCTTCAGTTCAATACTGCTTGGGTTTTTAAGAAACCCTAAACTTGGCTCAGCAATCTCAAATGACTATGTGATTTCTCGCATGGCCACTTGTGATGCTGATAATCTTTGTGACTATCAGTCCGTACTCACAAGCACCCACACGAATTGCTTGATTCGATTTGTTAAAGAGCGTTTGGCTAAGAGCGTTTCGTCTCAACCGAGGCGCGCATTCTACGCTTTCCTCATTTGCTGTCAAGCGTTTATTTTGAAGTTTTT
>NZ_BCAV01000091.1:0-3614 GCF_001320125.1 Pseudomonas sp. NBRC 111119 | reverse complement strand
CCCGGTAGCGCTGCTGCTCGAAACTGCGGTCGCGGATTTCACCCAGGCGGTTGAAAAACACTGCCCTGGCCAGCGCATTGCGCGCCTCGCCCTTGTTCAGGCCGGCATGCACGCGGCGGCGCAGTTCCACGCTTTGCAGCCAGTCCAGGATGAACAGCGTGCGCTCGATGCGGCCCAGCTCGCGGAGCGCCACGGCCAGGCCGTTCTGGCGTGGGTAGCTGCCGAGCTTTCGGAGCATCAGGGAGGCCGTCACCGTGCCCTGCTTGATCGAGGTGGCCAGCCGCAGGATTTCGTCCCAATGGGCGCGGACGTGCTTGATGTTGAGCGTGCCGCCGATCATGGGTTTCAGCGCGTCATAGGCGGCGTCGCCCTTCGGGATGTAGAGCTTGGTGTCGCCCAGGTCGCGGATGCGCGGCGCGAAGCGGAAGCCCAGGAGGTGCATCAGGGCGAAGACGTGATCGGTGAAGCCCGCCGTGTCGGTGTAATGCTCCTCGATCCGCAAGTCGGACTCGTGGTACAGCAGGCCGTCGAGCACGTAGGTCGAATCGCGCACGCCGACGTTCACGACCTTGGTGTGAAATGGCGCGTACTGGTCAGAAATGTGGGTGTAGAACGTCCGCCCTGGGCTGCTCCCGTATTTCGGGTTGATGTGGCCGGTGCTCTCGGCCTTGCTGCCGGTGCGGAAGTTCTGGCCGTCCGACGATGAGGTGGTGCCGTCGCCCCAGTGCTCGGCGAAGGGATGGCGGAACTGTGCGTTGACCAGATCGGCCAGCGCCGCCCCGTAGGTTTCGTCGCGGATGTGCCAGGCTTGCAGCCAAGCCAGCTTGGCGTAGGTCGTGCCGGGGCAAGACTCCGCCATCTTGGTCAGGCCCAGGTTGATCGCGTCGGCGAGGATCGTGGTCAGCAACAGGTTCTTGTCTTTGGCCGGGTCGCCCGATTTCAGATGCGCGAAATGCCGAGTGAAGCCCGTCCATTCGTCCACCTCCAGCAGCAGTTCGGTGATCTTGACGTGCGGCAGGATCATTGCCGTCTGGTCGATCAGCGCTTGGGCGGTGTCGGGTACCGCCGCGTCGAGCGGCGTGATCTTCAAGCCTGACTCGGTGATGATGGCGTCCGGCAGCTCGTTGGCCGTCGCCATACGGTTGACGGTGGCAAGCTGTGTTTCCAGCAGCGTCAGCCGGTCGTTCAGGTACCGGTTGCAGTCGGTGGCCACGGCCAGCGGCAATTCGCTGGCCTGCTTGAGGCTGGCGAATTTCGCGGGCGGCACCAGGTAGTCCTCGAAGTCCTTGAACTGGCGCGACCCCTGCACCCAGATGTCGCCGGAACGCAACGCGTTCTTCATCTCCGACAGCGCGCACAGTTCGTAGTAGCGCCGGTCGATGCCGGTGTCGGTCATGACCAGCTTCTGCCAGCGCGGCTTGATGAACTCGGTCGGCGCGTCGGCGGGCACCTTGCGGGCGTTGTCGCTGTTCATGCCGCGCAGCACCTCGATGGCGTCGAGCACGTCCTTCGCGGCGGGAGCGGCCCGCAGCTTGAGCACGGCAAGGAATTCCGGCGCGTAGCGGCGCAGCGTGGCGTAGCTTTCGCCGATGCGGTGCAGGAAATCGAAGTCCTCGGGCTGCGCAAGCTTCTGCGCTTCGGTGACGCTCTCGGCGAAGGCATCCCAGGACATGACGGCCTCGATGGCGGCGAACGGATCGCGGCCCGCCTGCTTGGCCTCGATCAGCGCCTGGCCGATGCGGCCGAACAGCCGCACCTTGGCGTTGATCGCCTTGCCGGACGCCTGGAATTGCTGCTGATGCTTGTTCTTGGCGGCGTTGAACAGCTTGCCCAGGATGCGGTCGTGCAGGTCGATGATTTCGTCGGTGACGGTGGCCATGCCCTCGATGGCAAGCGCCACCAGGGTGGCATAGCGTCGCTGCGCCTCGAACTTGGCCAGGTCGGCGGGCGTCATCTGGCCACCCTCACGGGCGATCTTGAGCAGGCGGTTCTGGTGCACCGACCGCTCGATGCCAGAAGGCAGGTCGAGCGCCTGCCACGCTTTGAGGCGTTCGATGTGTTCCAGCATGTGCCGCGAATTCGGTTTGACGGGCGATTGGCGCAGCCAGGCCAGCCAGGTCGTTTTGCCGTTGTCCCGACGCTTGAGCAGATCGTCGAGGCGGCGGCGATGCGCGTCCGACAGCGGTTCGGCCAAGGCATCGTAGATGCGCCGGTTGGCGCGGGTGATTGCTTCGGCGCTCGCCCGCTCGACGGCGTTGAGGGCAGGCAGAATGACCGACTGCTGCCGCAGGTGCTCGATCAAGGTGCTGGCCAGCACGATGCCCTTGTCGGTCTGCAAGGCCATCTCGGTCAGCAACTGGACGGCCTGCCGGTAGTGGCCCATGGTAAAGGGCTGGAAGCCGAACACCGTTTGCAGTTCGACCAGGTGCTCGCGCCGGGTCTGCTCCCGCTGCCCGTATTCGTCCCAGCTTTCGACGCTGACCTTGAGCTGGTCGGCGACCAGTTTCAACAAGGGCGGAAACGGCGGCTCATCGACGCCCAGGATGACACCAGGAAAGCGCAGGTAACAGAGCTGCACGGCGAAGCCCAGCCGGTTGGCCGGGCCGCGCCGCTGCCGGATGATGGAGAGGTCGGTTTCGCTGAACGTGTAGTGACGGATCAACTCATCCTTGGTGTCCGGCAACGCCAGCAGGCTTTCGCGCTCGGCGGCGGACAGGATTGAACGACGTGGCATATTTACTGATCCGTTCTCAAGTATTGATACAGGGTTTCGCGACTGATTCCGAATTCACGAGCCAGCTTGGTCTTTTGCTCGCCAGCCTCGACACGTTGGCGCAGTTCGGCAATACGCTCAGACGACAGGGATTTCTTCCTGCCACGGTAGGCCCCGCGCTGCTTGGCGAGCGCGATGCCCTCGCGCTGCCGCTCGCGGATCAAGGCGCGTTCGAACTCGGCGAACGCGCCCATTACCGACAGCATCAGGTTCGCCATCGGCGAGTCCTCGCCGGTGAAGGTCAAATGCTCCTTAAGGAACTCGATGCGTACGCCGCGCTGGGTGAGGCCCTGCACCAGGCGGCGCAGGTCGTCGAGGTTGCGCGCCAGACGATCCATGCTGTGCACCACGACCGTGTCGCCTTCGCGCACGAAGGCGAGCAGCCGTTCCAGTTCGGGCCGCCGTGTGTCCTTGCCCGACGCCTTGTCGGTGAACACTTTATCCACCTGGATCTGTTCGAGCTGCCGTTCTGGGTTCTGGTCGAAGCTGCTGACGCGGACGTAACCGATGCGCTGACCGTGCAAGGTATCCTCCTGAGGGAAATGTGTCAGGAAGAAATCTATGACCCTTGACGGCGTATGTCAATCAATTCGGAAGGCAACTCTATTCTGACGATTTAGCGCCGGATGGTCTGACGCCAAGTTAGGGTATGCCTCAATCTGACGGTAGCGAGTCGCAGGCGTTCGGATCGGCATCGGTTTCGTTCCCTGTCTTGGCACGCGCTTCGAAGCGTTGATAACACTCCAACCCGCAGAAGTGCTCGACGTATTCCGCGCCTTCCGGGGTGAAGGCGGCATCGAGCGGGATTTCCTTGCAGCACACGCAGCAACTGGTGGTGGTC
>NZ_BCAV01000090.1:0-4074 GCF_001320125.1 Pseudomonas sp. NBRC 111119 | reverse complement strand
AAGGCAAACTCAGTGGCCAGAGCCACGATGAGTTACACCACTTCCTGGGACACGATCATTTTCAAAATGGCTCACCCACCTCGCACCTGCAGTCCAGGCGACGTCAGTGAAATCTCAAAACCCATCTCCACGTAGCGCCGATGGTGCATCTCACATGCTCTTAGCGCAGCACTATGCCCGTCAGCGGGCCTTACGCCGCCGTCCGCTGCATAGTCCTCCCCCTCATATCGCATGCTTGAAAAGATGCAGCTAGCACCCCACCATAGGTAGCCGGATGCCATCACCCTGCGACCATCCCATGAGATCAGCTTCGAACGCCTTCGGCGGACGGTGCCTCCCATTGCGGTTCACGTTGCAAGGCCCCTCCACTGCAAATCAAAAGCCATGGATGCACACCGTATGGATTTACTGCTGCTGCCTGATAGATCGAAATCGACACTCGCGGATGTCTACAGACGCGCATTTCGCAGGTCGACGCACCTCTATATCGTCAGCGCATATCTGACTAATTGGGATATCCAGGAGGAACTGGGAAAGCAGTGCGAGACCTTCACCTTCATCGTGGGGAAGGATTTTGGTATTACACGCAGGGCCGCCTGCTTTCAGGTGCTCTCTTGGCTCCCTGAAAAGTGGCACGAAGAATTTCTAGTTGCTGAGGGTATCGAAGGCTTCCACCCAAAGGCTATGTTCTGGCGTGAGGTAGGTGGATCGTGCTACGCGCTTGTGGGCTCCTCAAATCTATCTAAAGCTGCTTTTTCATCGAACCACGAAGCAAACGGCTTTTCACTGATTTCAAAGACAAGCTTCAAAGCCGCAGAGGAGTGGATCGAGGGGCTCGCTCACAACTGTGCAACGCTGGACGCCAACTGGCTTGCCGGCTATCAAGAGGCCATACAACCTCCTAAACCTAAACGCCCGGCCCAAAACGACGAAGGCGATAACGGAGGCGTATATGACCTGGTACTCCCAGATCCGCATGTTCTCTCTGGTCTGAAGGATGTCCTGAAAAGACGTCGAGAACAAATGCTTCAGTTCGCTACAACCCGCGCAAAACTGGAATCGGCGTTCCGCTCTGCCTCGGGCAAAAAGAATTGGGACGACAGCGACAGCTTGAGATTCTACGACACACTTAACAGCCTCTGGTCTTACTACAAGGGGAATCGCTTTCAAGGGGCGGGCTGGGAGCGCCAGGGCCGAAGCAGCAATTTTCAAGAGCTCGCTCGAAGCGTAGTGCTCGTATTAGACGCCTCCGAAATTTCTCGGGATCGAGTGGTAAGACTTGAGATTGATCGCTTAGCGACCGAAGGGGTAAGCACACGAGGAGCCCTGTTTTCAGAAATGCTCTGTCAGTTTTTTCCGGATGACTATTACGTCCTCAACTCCCCTATTCGTCATTGGTTGCAAGGGACAGGTGTTTCAAAAGTCAGGGGGGCGACTCAGGGGGCCAACTACATCCGCTCAGCTCGCCTGCTCCGCATCGCCCTAAGCCGTGCCAAAAAATACCCAGCTAAAAACCTGGCCGAGCTTGATGCCGTAATCTGGCGCCACCGCAATCCAGATACGGCAATTTGACGCTCAGATCAGCCAAATAACACTCGTGTCACAAGGAGTCCCTATGCACGATCTTGAAGCGGTTATCCGGGAGGTTCGGAACGCATTGCGGTTTCATAGATCTCGAGCAAGAGTTCACCTCTTCACGATGCTTTTCTTCGCCGTGATGGTGTTCATGGGCTCGCTAGCCTTTGGCAGCTATCTCATTCAGCTCCTCCAAACTACCGCTGGAGCGATCACGGCCGCAAGGTCAGCTGGAATGGAACAGTCCTCACCCGTGGACTTCACAAATTTGGCCGCGGAACACAATTTGGGGTATGTCATGCTCAGTGGCTTCGTGTTGATGCTCTTCTTCGTCTCTGGACTACTTCGCCACCATGTGAAACGAGCGACGGTCAATGAAGACCGGCTGTACCATCTGCTTAAGGTGTCTTGTATGCGTTCACCCGACACTGGGTTGTCTGCTGCTGCGCAGAAGTCGCTGCTTGACCTCCGTGAAAACGAACAAGCCTTGGCAGCAGATGCAGAAGCGCACGGGGGCTTCGCGGTCATCGAGCGCTCACTCGCGTCGCTTAGCCAGAGCGTCGGAGAGATGTCGAAGCGTCGTGGCAAGTAGAGTGTGGCCCAACCTACCATTCAGTGGAGAGCTCACTGCAGGTTGTGTTCGCCTCCAGGTACCGCTTGCTAGAAGAGGGAAGGCAGGTTTAGGGGTTGTGTCTCGGATAGCCCCTCTGCTCATGCCTCCTCGATCTTCCGATGGATGGCGACTAGCTCTGGCATGAATAATGTAGTGGTCTAATGAAACCGGACACCCATTTAGGCGAGAATGCTCGCCACAGAGAGGTGTCTGATGACCAACCAACGTCGTACCTTTACCCCCGAATTCAAGCGTGAAGCTGCTTGCCTGGTGCTCGACCAAGGCTACAGTTATGCCGAAGCAGCCCACTCGCTCGGCTTGGTCGAGTCGGCCCTGCGCCGATGGGTTAACCAGCTTCAGCAGGAACGCGGCGGCATCACGCCCGCCAGCAAGGCGTTGACGCCAGAGCAGCAAAAAATCCAAGAGCTCGAAGCCCGAATCACGCGCCTTGAACGCGAGAAATCAATACTAAAAAAGGCTACCGCGCTCTTGATGTCGGAAGATCTCGAGCGTACTCGCTGATCCGCCAGTTCAGCGCCCATGAGCCCGTTGATTGGTTGTGCGAGGTGTTCGAAGTCACTCGCTCAAGTTACTACGCACACCGTCATAGAAGACGAACTCCGGACGTTGAGCGACTGCGATTGCGCAGTCGAGTGAATGAGCTGTTCACGCGAGGACGAAGTGCGCCCGGCAGCCGTAGCCTCAAGGCAATGATGCAAGAAGAAGGTGAGCAAATCGGGCGGTTTAAGGTGCGCAGCCTGATGCGTGAACTGGCGCTGGTCAGCAAGCAGCCGGGATCACACGCCTACAAAAAGGCGACGGTAGAGCGGCCAGATATTCCGAATATTTTGAACCGTGCGTTTGATGTCGAAGCGCCAAATCAGGTCTGGTGTGGCGACATCACTTACGTTTGGGCGCAGGGCAAATGGCACTATCTGGCAGTTGTCTTGGATCTCTACGCACGCCGAGTGGTGGGCTGGGCCCTATCAGATAAGCCGGACGCAGACCTCGTGGTCAAAGCGCTGGACGTGGCTTACGAACAACGCGGCAAACCTCAAGGGCTGCTGTTCCACTCCGACCAGGGGTCGCAATATGGCAGCCGTCAGTTCCGCCAGAGACTGTGGCGCTACCGCGTGCGCCAGAGCATGAGCCGCCGAGGCAACTGCTGGGATAACGCGCCGATGGAGCGAGTATTTCGTAGCTTGAAATCAGAGTGGATACCGACCACGGGGTACCTGACTGGGCAGCAAGCTCAACGAGACATCAGCCAGTACCTGATGAGCCATTACAACTGGACACGGCCCCACCAGTTCAACGATGGGCTGGCTCCGGCAAAAGCGGAAGAAAAACTCAAAACTGTGTCCGGAATGAGTTGACCACTACACTTACCTGATCCCCGATGCTGTGCTCCCGATTTCTTTCTGGAGCTCGCTCACCATGATGCGACCCGACGCCAAAGTCGAAAAAGTTTACCTCTATCCCAAGCCCGTCGACTTCCGAAAGTCCATCGATGGCCTGGCCGCGCTGGTCGAGCTCGATATCAAAGTGGCGGTGTTCGACCCGGTGCTTTTCGTCTTCCTCAACAAGCCGCGCAACCGGGTGAAGATCCTTTATTGGGAGCGCAACGGCTTTTGCCTATGGCTCAAGCGCTTAGAGTCAGAGCGGTTCAAAACCTCGCCCGATGTCACTGACGAAGTCATTATCCTGACCGTCCAGGAGCTGAACTGGCTGCTCGACGGCTTCGACCTCTGGCGTAACCGTCCGCATCAGGTTTTGACGCCTCGATACGTCGCCTGATTCGGTATAATCCGCGGCATGATTTCCATGCCCGAAGACCTTCCTGACGATCCTATTCTGCTCAAGCAACTGCTTGAACAGATGATCAA
>NZ_BCAV01000089.1:0-3701 GCF_001320125.1 Pseudomonas sp. NBRC 111119 | reverse complement strand
GGGGTCGTCTCAGAAAACGGAAAATAAAGCACGCTAAGGCATAGCCGAACCTGCCAAGCTTGCTCCACCCTGTAGTGACGCGATCAGCGGGCAGGAAACGTTCCCCCTTCGCGCATGGCAGGCGCACACCAACTCAGACAGCACGGCCTCCATGCGCGCCAGGTCAGCCATTTTCTCGCGCACGTCCTTGAGCTTGTGCTCGGCCAGACTGCTGGCTTCCTCGCAATGGGTGCCATCCTCCAGCCGCAGCAGCTCGGCGATCTCATCCAGGCTGAAGCCCAGCCGCTGGGCTGATTTCACGAAGCGCACCCGCGTTACATCCGCCTCGCCATAGCGGCGGATGCTGCCATAGGGCTTGTCAGGCTCCAGCAACAAGCCCTTGCGCTGATAGAAACGGATGGTCTCCACATTGACCCCGGCCGCCTTGGCGAAAACGCCAATGGTCAGGTTCTCCAAATTGTTTTCCATATCGCTTGACTCCGTACATGAGTACGGAAGTAAGGTTACGCTATCCAATTTCAATTCGAAAGGACAAGCGCATGTCTGAACCAAAAACCGGGCGCGGCGCGCTCTTCACTGGAGGGCTTGCCGCCATCCTCGCCTCGGCTTGCTGCCTCGGGCCGTTGGTTCTGATCGCCTTGGGGTTCAGCGGCGCTTGGATCGGCAACTTGGCGGTGTTGGAACCCTATCGCCCCATCTTTATCGGCGTGGCGCTGGTGGCGTTGTTCTTCGCCTGGCGGCGCATCTACCGGCAGGCAGCGGCCTGCAAACCGGGTGAGGTCTGCGCGATTCCCCAAGTGCGAGCTACTTACAAGCTCATTTTCTGGATCGTGGCCGCGCTGGTTCTGGTCGCGCTCGGATTTCCCTACGTCATGCCATTTTTCTACTGATCGGAGTTCACCATGAAGAAACTGTTTGCCTCCCTCGCCCTCGCCGCCGTTGTTGCCCCCGTCTGGGCCGCCACCCAGACCGTCACGCTGTCCGTACCGGGCATGACCTGCTCCGCCTGCCCGATCACTGTCAAGAAGGCGATTTCCAAGGTCGAAGGCGTCAGCAAAGTTGACGTGACTTTCGAGACACGCCAAGCGGTCGTCACCTTCGACGATGCCAAGACCAGCGTGCAGAAGCTGACCAAGGCAACCGCAGACGCGGGCTATCCGTCCAGCGTCAAGCAGTGAGTCACTGAAAACGGCACCGCAGCACAACGGACGTCATTGTCTGGCGCCACAAACGATAAAGGATCTGTTGCATGACCCATCTAAAAATCACCGGCATGACTTGCGACTCGTGCGCGGCGCACGTCAAGGAAGCGCTGGAAAAAGTGCCAGGCGTGCAGTCGGCGCTGGTGTCCTATCCGAAGGGCACAGCGCAACTCGCCATCGTGCCGGGCACATCGCCGGACGCGCTGACTGCCGCCGTGGCCGGACTGGGCTACAAGGCAACGCTAGCCGATGCGCCACTGGCGGACAACCGCGTCGGACTGCTCGACAAGGTGCGGGGATGGATGGCCGCCGCCGAAAAGCACAGTGGCAACGAGCCCCCGGTGCAGGTAGCGGTCATTGGCAGCGGTGGAGCCGCGATGGCGGCGGCGCTGAAGGCCGTCGAGCAAGGCGCGCAGGTCACGCTGATCGAGCGCGGCACCATCGGCGGCACCTGCGTCAATGTCGGCTGTGTGCCGTCCAAGATCATGATCCGCGCCGCCCACATCGCCCATCTGCGCCGGGAAAGCCCGTTCGATGGCGGTATTGCGGCAACTGTGCCTACGATTGACCGCAGTAAGCTGCTGGCCCAGCAGCAGGCCCGCGTCGACGAACTGCGGCACGCCAAGTACGAAGGCATCCTGGGCGGTAATCCGGCCATCACCGTTGTGCACGGTGAGGCGCGCTTCAAGGACGACCAGAGCCTTACCGTCCGTTTGAACGAGGGTGGCGAGCGCGTCGTGATGTTCGACCGCTGCCTGGTCGCCACGGGTGCCAGCCCGGCGGTCCCGCCGATTCCGGGCTTGAAAGAGTCACCCTACTGGACTTCCACCGAGGCCCTGGCGAGCGACACCATTCCCGAACGCCTTGCCGTAATCGGCTCGTCGGTGGTGGCGCTGGAGCTGGCGCAAGCCTTTGCCCGGCTGGGCAGCAAGGTCACGGTCCTGGCGCGCAATACCTTGTTCTTCCGTGAAGACCCGGCCATCGGCGAGGCGGTGACAGCCGCTTTCCGTGCCGAGGGCATCGAGGTGCTGGAGCACACGCAAGCCAGCCAGGTCGCCCATATGGACGGTGAATTCGTGCTGACCACCACGCACGGTGAATTGCGCGCCGACAAACTGCTGGTTGCCACCGGTCGGACACCGAACACGCGCAGCCTCGCGCTGGACGCAGCGGGGGTCACTGTCAATGCGCAAGGTGCCATCGTCATCGACCAAGGCATGCGCACGAGCAACCCGAACATCTACGCGGCCGGCGACTGCACCGACCAGCCGCAGTTCGTCTATGTGGCGGCAGCGGCCGGCACCCGTGCCGCGATCAACATGACCGGCGGCGATGCGGCGCTCGACCTGACCGCAATGCCGGCCGTGGTGTTCACCGATCCGCAAGTGGCGACCGTGGGCTACAGCGAGGCGGAAGCCCACCACGACGGGATCGAGACCGACAGCCGCACCTTGACCTTGGACAACGTGCCGCGTGCGCTCGCCAACTTCGACACACGCGGCTTCATCAAGTTGGTTATCGAGGAAGGCAGCCATCGGCTGATCGGCGTACAGGCGGTCGCGCCGGAAGCGGGTGAACTGATCCAGACGGCGGCTCTGGCCATTCGCAACCGCATGACGGTGCAGGAACTGGCCGACCAGTTGTTCCCCTACCTGACGATGGTCGAGGGGTTGAAGCTCGCGGCGCAGACCTTCAACAAGGATGTGAAGCAGCTTTCCTGCTGCGCCGGGTGAGAAAAAGGAGGTGTTCAATGAACGCCTACACGGTGTCCCGGCTGGCTCTTGATGCCGGGGTGAGCGTGCATATCGTGCGCGACTACCTGCTGCGCGGATTGCTGCGCCCGGTGGCGTGCACACCAGGCGGCTACGGCTTGTTCGATGACGCCGCCTTGCAACGGCTGTGCTTCGTGCGGGCGGCCTTCGAGGCGGGCATCGGCCTCGACGCGCTGGCGCGGCTGTGCCGGGCGCTGGATGCGGCGGACGGCGACGAAGCGGCCGCGCAGCTTGCCCTGCTGCGTCAGTTCGTCGAGCGTCGGCGCGAAGCGTTGGCCGATCTGGAAGTGCAGTTGGCCACCCTGCCGACCGAGCCGGCACAGCACGCGGAGAGTCTGCCATGAACAACCCCGAGCGCTTGCCGTCCGAGACGCACAAACCGATCACCGGCTACCTGTGGGGCGGACTGGCTGTGCTGACTTGCCCCTGCCACCTGCCCATCCTCGCTGTCGTGCTGGCCGGCACAACCGCCGGTGCTTTCCTCGGCGAGCATTGGGTCATCGCGGCGCTCGGTTTGACCGGCCTGTTCCTTCTGTCCCTGTCGCGGGCGTTGCGGGCATTCAGGGAAAGAGAATGAGCGCTTTCCGGCCGGATGGATGGACGACGCCGGAACTGGCCCAAGCGGTCGAGCGCGGGCAGCTTGAACTGCACTACCAGCCCGTCGTCGATCTGCGCAGTGGTGGGATTGTCGGCGCGGAAGCCCTGTTGCGCTGGCGTCATCCGACGC
>NZ_BCAV01000088.1:0-643 GCF_001320125.1 Pseudomonas sp. NBRC 111119 | reverse complement strand
TATTGCCACCGGGCCAGTTCCTGCCCGTGGTCGAATCGTCCGGCCTGATGCCTGAAATCGGCGCTTGGGTGCTGGGCGAAGCCTGCCGCCAGATGCGTGACTGGCGAATGCTGGCATGGCGACCGTTCCGGCTGGCCGTCAATGTTTCGGCGAGCCAAGTGGGACCGGACTTCGACGGGTGGGTAAAGGGCGTGCTGGCTGATGCCGAGTTGCCCGCCGAGTATCTCGAAATCGAGCTGACCGAATCGGTCGCGTTTGGTGATCCGGCGATCTTCCCCGCCCTGGACGCCTTGCGGCAGATCGGTGTGCGCTTCGCCGCCGATGACTTCGGGACGGGGTATTCCTGTCTGCAACATCTGAAGTGCTGCCCAATCAGCACGCTCAAGATCGACCAATCGTTTGTCGCCGGGCTCGCCAACGACCGCCGCGACCAAACCATCGTGCACACCGTGATTCAGCTTGCGCACGGGCTGGGCATGGATGTGGTGGCTGAAGGCGTGGAAACATCGGCGAGTCTTGATCTATTGCGACAAGCGGACTGCGACACAGGACAAGGCTTCCTGTTCGCGAAGCCAATGCCGGCGGCGGCATTCGCCGTCTTCGTCAGTCAATGGAGGGGTGCCACCATGAATGCAAGTGACTC
>NZ_BCAV01000087.1:0-5517 GCF_001320125.1 Pseudomonas sp. NBRC 111119 | reverse complement strand
GAGTCTGTCGTTTTCAGAAGACGGCTGCACTGAACGTCAGAAGCCGACTGCACTATAGCAGCGGAGGGGTTGGATCCATCAGGCAACGACGGGCTGCTGCCGGCCATCAGCGGACGCAGGGAGGACTTTCCGCAACCGGCCGTTCGATGCGGCACCGATGGCCTTCGCGCAGGGGTAGTGAATCCGCCAGGATTGACTTGCGCTGCCCTACCTCTCACTAGTGAGGGGCGGCAGCGCATCAAGCGGTGAGCGCACTCCGGCACCGCCAACTTTCAGCACATGCGTGTAAATCATCGTCGTAGAGACGTCGGAATGGCCGAGCAGATCCTGCACGGTTCGAATGTCGTAACCGCTGCGGAGCAAGGCCGTCGCGAACGAGTGGCGGAGGGTGTGCGGTGTGGCGGGCTTCGTGATGCCTGCTTGTTCTACGGCACGTTTGAAGGCGCGCTGAAAGGTCTGGTCATACATGTGATGGCGACGCACGACACCGCTCCGTGGATCGGTCGAATGCGTGTGCTGCGCAAAAACCCAGAACCACGGCCAGGAATGCCCGGCGCGCGGATACTTCCGCTCAAGGGCGTCGGGAAGCGCAACGCCGCTGCGGCCCTCGGCCTGGTCCTTCAGCCACCATGCCCGTGCACGCGACAGCTGCTCGCGCAGGCTGGGTGCCAAGCTCTCGGGTAACATCAAGGCCCGATCCTTGGAGCCCTTGCCCTCCCGCACGATGATCGTGCCGTGATCGAAATCCAGATCCTTGACCCGCAGTTGCAAACCCTCACTGATCCGCATGCCCGTTCCATACAGAAGCTGGGCGAACAAACGATGCTCGCCTTCCAGAAAACCGAGGATGCGAACCACTTCATCCGGGGTCAGCACCACCGGCAAGCGCCGCGACGGCCGAGGTCTTCCGATCTCCTGAAGCCAGGGCAGATCCGTGCACAGCACCTTGCCGTAGAAGAACAGCAAGGCCGCCAATGCCTGACGATGCGTGGAGACCGAAACCTTGCGCTCGTTCGCCAGCCAGGACAGAAATGCCTCGACTTCGCTGCTGCCCAAGGTTGCCGGGTGACGCACACCGTGGAAACGGATGAAGGCACGAACCCAGTGGACATAAGCCTGTTCGGTTCGTAAACTGTAATGCAAGTAGCGTATGCGCTCACGCAACTGGTCCAGAACCTTGACCGAACGCAGCGGTGGTAACGGCGCAGTGGCGGTTTTCATGGCTTGTTATGACTGTTTTTTTGTACAGTCTATGCCTCGGGCATCCAAGCAGCAAGCGCGTTACGCCGTGGGTCGATGTTTGATGTTATGGAGCAGCAACGATGTTACGCAGCAGGGCAGTCGCCCTAAAACAAAGTTAGAAAAGGAAAAGTATGAGCAAGTTATCTGTATTCTTTATATTTTTGTTTTGCAGCATTGCTACCGCAGCAGAGTCTTTGCCAGATTTAAAAATTGAAAAGCTTGATGAAGGCGTTTATGTTCATACTTCGTTTGAAGAAGTTAACGGGTGGGGCGTTGTTCCTAAACATGGTTTGGTGGTTCTTGTAAATGCTGAGGCTTACCTAATTGACACTCCATTTACGGCTAAAGATACTGAAAAGTTAGTCACTTGGTTTGTGGAGCGTGGCTATAAAATAAAAGGCAGCATTTCCTCTCATTTTCATAGCGACAGCACGGGCGGAATAGAGTGGCTTAATTCTCGATCTATCCCCACGTATGCATCTGAATTAACAAATGAACTGCTTAAAAAAGACGGTAAGGTTCAAGCCACAAATTCATTTAGCGGAGTTAACTATTGGCTAGTTAAAAATAAAATTGAAGTTTTTTATCCAGGCCCGGGACACACTCCAGATAACGTAGTGGTTTGGTTGCCTGAAAGGAAAATATTATTCGGTGGTTGTTTTATTAAACCGTACGGTTTAGGCAATTTGGGTGACGCAAATATAGAAGCTTGGCCAAAGTCCGCCAAATTATTAAAGTCCAAATATGGTAAGGCAAAACTGGTTGTTCCAAGTCACAGTGAAGTTGGAGACGCATCACTCTTGAAACTTACATTAGAGCAGGCGGTTAAAGGGTTAAACGAAAGTAAAAAACCATCAAAACCAAGCAACTAAATTTCTAACAAGTCGTTGCAGCACGCCACTACGTGGCTGGACAGTTTGTAAGTTGCGCTTTTGTGGTTTGCTTCGCAAAGTATTCCACAACGCGCAACTTACAAACTGCCGCTGAACTTAGCGTTAGCCGGACGCTGCGCGCGAAGAGGTTTTATGAAATACAACATTGTTAATATTAAAGATTCTGAAAAGTATATAACGCAAGCTGCAGAAATTCTATTTGATGTATTTTCACACATAAATTTCGATTCTTGGCCGTCACTCCAAAAGGCTACAGAAACTGTAATAGAATGTATTAGCGCCGAAAACATTTGTATTGGCATTTTAATAAACGATGAATTGTGTGGTTGGGTTGGATTAAGAGAAATGTATAAAAAAACTTGGGAACTACATCCAATGGTTATTAAGAAAAAACATCAAAATAAGGGATTTGGTAAAATACTAATTTTTGAAACAGAAAAGAAAGCGAAAGAAAGAAATTTAGAAGGAATTGTACTTGGAACAGACGATGAAACATTTAGAACTACATTATCAATGTCAGAATTAAATAATGAAAATATATTCCATGAAATTAAAAATATAAAAAATCTAAAAAATCATCCATTTGAATTTTATGAAAAATGTGGTTACAGTATTATTGGTGTGATTCCTAATGCAAATGGGAAAAATAAACCTGATATATTAATGTGGAAAAATATAATGTAAAAAAATTTCGGCTAACAACTGCTTCAACTTGATAATTGCTTGAGCAATTACAAGTTAAGCAAATGTTAGATGCACTAAGCACATAATTGCTCACAGCCAAACTATCAGGTCAAGTCTGCTTTTATTATTTTTAAGCGTGCATAATAAGCCCTACACAAATTGGGAGATATATCATGAAAGGCTGGCTTTTTCTTGTTATCGCAATAGTTGGCGAAGTAATCGCAACATCCGCATTAAAATCTAGCGAGGGCTTTACTAAGCTTGCCCCTTCCGCCGTTGTCATAATCGGTTATGGCATCGCATTTTATTTTCTTTCTCTGGTTCTGAAATCCATCCCTGTCGGTGTTGCTTATGCAGTCTGGTCGGGACTCGGCGTCGTCATAATTACAGCCATTGCCTGGTTGCTTCATGGGCAAAAGCTTGATGCGTGGGGCTTTGTAGGTATGGGGCTCATAATTGCTGCCTTTTTGCTCGCCCGATCCCCATCGTGGAAGTCGCTGCGGAGGCCGACGCCATGGTGACGGTGTTCGGCATTCTGAATCTCACCGAGGACTCCTTCTTCGATGAGAGCCGGCGGCTAGACCCCGCCGGCGCTGTCACCGCGGCGATCGAAATGCTGCGAGTCGGATCAGACGTCGTGGATGTCGGACCGGCCGCCAGCCATCCGGACGCGAGGCCTGTATCGCCGGCCGATGAGATCAGACGTATTGCGCCGCTCTTAGACGCCCTGTCCGATCAGATGCACCGTGTTTCAATCGACAGCTTCCAACCGGAAACCCAGCGCTATGCGCTCAAGCGCGGCGTGGGCTACCTGAACGATATCCAAGGATTTCCTGACCCTGCGCTCTATCCCGATATTGCTGAGGCGGACTGCAGGCTGGTGGTTATGCACTCAGCGCAGCGGGATGGCATCGCCACCCGCACCGGTCACCTTCGACCCGAAGACGCGCTCGACGAGATTGTGCGGTTCTTCGAGGCGCGGGTTTCCGCCTTGCGACGGAGCGGGGTCGCTGCCGACCGGCTCATCCTCGATCCGGGGATGGGATTTTTCTTGAGCCCCGCACCGGAAACATCGCTGCACGTGCTGTCGAACCTTCAAAAGCTGAAGTCGGCGTTGGGGCTTCCGCTATTGGTCTCGGTGTCGCGGAAATCCTTCTTGGGCGCCACCGTTGGCCTTCCTGTAAAGGATCTGGGTCCAGCGAGCCTTGCGGCGGAACTTCACGCGATCGGCAATGGCGCTGACTACGTCCGCACCCACGCGCCTGGAGATCTGCGAAGCGCAATCACCTTCTCGGAAACCCTCGCGAAATTTCGCAGTCGCGACGCCAGAGACCGAGGGTTAGATCATGCCTAGCATTCACCTTCCGGCCGCCCGCTAGCGGACCCTGGTCAGGTTCCGCGAAGGTGGGCGCAGACATGCTGGGCTCGTCAGGATCAAACTGCACTATGAGGCGGCGGTTCATACCGCGCCAGGGGAGCGAATGGACAGCGAGGAGCCTCCGAACGTTCGGGTCGCCTGCTCGGGTGATATCGACGAGGTTGTGCGGCTGATGCACGACGCTGCGGCGTGGATGTCCGCCAAGGGAACGCCCGCCTGGGACGTCGCGCGGATCGACCGGACATTCGCGGAGACCTTCGTCCTGAGATCCGAGCTCCTAGTCGCGAGGGCTCTGTTGCAAAAATCGTGAAGCTTGAGCATGCTTGGCGGAGATTGGACGGACGGAACGATGACGGATTTCAAGTGGCGCCATTTCCAGGGTGATGTGATCCTGTGGGCGGTGCGCTGGTATTGTCGCTATCCGATCAGCTATCGCGACCTTGAGGAAATGCTGGCGGAACGCGGCATTTCGGTCGACCATACGACGATCTATCGCTGGGTCCAGCGCTACGCCCCGGAGATGGAGAAGCGGCTGCGCTGGTTCTGGCGGCGTGGCTTTGATCCGAGCTGGCGCCTGGATGAAACCTACGTCAAGGTGCGGGGCAAGTGGACCTACCTGTACCGGGCAGTCGACAAGCGGGGCGACACGATCGATTTCTACCTGTCGCCGACCCGCAGCGCCAAGGCAGCGAAGCGGTTCCTGGGCAAGGCCCTGCGAGGCCTGAAGCACTGGGAAAAGCCTGCCACGCTCAATACCGACAAAGCGCCGAGCTATGGTGCAGCGATCACCGAATTGAAGCGCGAAGGAAAGCTGGACCGGGAGACGGCCCACCGGCAGGTGAAGTATCTCAATAACGTGATCGAGGCCGATCACGGAAAGCTCAAGATACTGATCAAGCCGGTGCGCGGTTTCAAATCGATCCCCACGGCCTATGCCACGATCAAGGGATTCGAAGTCATGCGAGCCCTGCGCAAAGGACAGGCTCGCCCCTGGTGCCTGCAGCCCGGCATCAGGGGCGAGGTGCGCCTTGTGGAGAGAGCTTTTGGCATTGGGCCCTCGGCGCTGACGGAGGCCATGGGCATGCTCAACCACCATTTCGCAGCAGCCGCCTGATCGGCGCAGAGCGACAGCCTACCTCTGACTGCCGCCAATCTTTGCAACAGAGCCTCCGTCGCCATGCTCACCTCGCTTTGGTGCACACGAGTATTGAGCATAGTCGAGATTGGTGCAGATCACTTCTGATATTGAACTGTCAGGAGCTGGCTGCACAACAGCCATTACGCCCAATCAACTGGTGCAGTCGTCTTCTGAAAATGACA
>NZ_BCAV01000086.1:0-6786 GCF_001320125.1 Pseudomonas sp. NBRC 111119 | reverse complement strand
TGCGTTGCAATCGATCAGTGCGAATAGAGGCTCACTGCGCATGGTCGCGAACGCTGTAGCGCACTACGCCCCAGACCACCATATCGTCCCCTTCCCCGACATGACGTGGCGGGTAGTTACGGTTCTCGGACTTGAGCATTACCACGCCGTCACGGCGATGAAGGCGCTTGCACACCGGCTCGCTGTTCAGGGCGGCAATGACGATATCGCCGTGCTCCGGTTCACGCCCACGGTCCACGATAACGATATCGCCCGAATAGATACCCGCCCCTTGCATGCTGTCCCCTTCCACCCTCACCAGATACACATGAGGGGCGCGGATATCGAACAGCTCATCGAGGGAAATATGCCCTTCCATATGATCTGCCGCAGGGGATGGAAAACCGGCGGGAACATGGAATGAGTAGAGTGGGAATGGGCCAGTGCTACCGAGCGGCCAACCCAGAAAAGTGATGCTCATGGAAAGAGGTCCAATGCGAACTGTATGCATATACAGTAAATCTCGCATCGGTAGCCTGGTCAATCTGGATAAGCGGATTTCGGACGGACGAGGTCGCGCCGATGGCGTTAACCTGCGAGCGGCAGTTTGAGGTGCGCAACAAGCCCCTCACGGCGCCAGTTCCAGATGACCTCACCACCCGCAGCCCTCGCCAGCCGCTCGATCATCGTCGTGCCAAAGCCGGCCTCGCCGCTGTCTGCCGACACCTCCGGGCCCCCTGCTTCGCGCCAGTCCACTTGCAGCACCTGCTCGTGTATCGACCACTGGAAATGTACCAAGCCCTCCATGGCCCCCAAGGCGCCATACTTGATGGAGTTAGTGGCGAGTTCGTGGATACACAGCGCAAGTGTGTTGCGCAAGCGCGCGGGCAACGGGTGCCCAGGCCCGCTGATTCGACATTGGGCTACATAAGGGCTCAACACCGAGCCTGCCAAAAGCGCCAGGTCGACCGCGGCCCCGTCAGGGTTGTCGAGTATTACGCCGTAAGCCCGGGACAGCGCGCCCAGCTTGGCATTGACGATGCTGGCGACGCTTTCGGTGGCCGCCGTCGCCCTGGCCTCGCGGTCCGCCATGGATACCACAGCCTGCACCACCGACAGCAAGTTCTGGATGCGGTGAAGCATCTCGCGGGACAACAACTGTTCCCGCTCAAGGGCCAGGTCCAGTTCTTTGCGCAGCAGCGTCTGCTCAGTGACGTCCCTGGACACGCAGTGAACCGACACCACCTGCCCCTGCAGATCGGTTACAGGCGTAAGCAGGTTGTCCCAATGGAACACCCGCTGTGCAGAGGCGCTGTGGCCAGAAAACCTGGCTACCTGCCCGGCCAATGCCGCCTGCAAGGCCGCTTGGGCGGATGGCTGCACGGGCACTGGCAACAAGGGAACCCACGGTAGGCCTTTAACCTGTTCAGCCGGTATTCCCAGTGCAGCGCAACCTGCCTTGTTCATTGCTAGCAAGGTGCCGTCAGGTGCCAGCATTTTCACGCAGTCGGGGGTTGCGTTGAGCATGGCAGTTTGCACGGCACGTTCGGCAGCGTTGTTACCGTCATCATCAAGTTGCAATTGATCCACCGCTGCGAGCCTGCCCTGTTTACCGGCAGGCTAGAGGAATGCCAAGGCGTTCACAATAGCGCGTTGAGCGCTGCACGGGACCACTCCGGCATGAGTGCGCTATGATTCGGCCATCATCGACAGCGCGTTTTCAAAAGGGGAATGCCATGAAACCATGGATGGGGTGCGCACTGGCAGTAGTGCTGAGCGGGTGTGGCACGGTCGCGACGGTATCCGACAAGTCCAAAGCGGTGGACAACCTGGCGAAGTGGGGATCGGAATGCCGGTCGATTCCCCAAGCCTATAGCGGCGTTGCTTACCAGTTCTGCAACCTGAACAGCCCCGAACGGTCGGGCCCTCACTGGTCGGCAGATACGGTTTTCGTGGACATGGGGTTATCGGCCTTGGCGGACACGCTCTTGCTTCCGTACACCGGTTACCAGCAGCTTCGCTGGGGGAGCACGCCGGTTAGACGGTTGGCGTACTAAGGCCTAGTTGTGGGCTTCGATAAGCTGGAATGAAGAATACGGGACTGTCCATTGCAACAACCGACAGACCGGGATATCGACTCCGCTTATGCAGCACAAATGCCGGCCTCTAGCATCGTCGCGATGATGAAGGGCCCCTTTCGCGCCAGGTACTCGGCCATCCCGCCTGTGTTGCTCGCCTCCAGCTCTAGCTTCAGCGCCTGATAGTGCTGCCGAATGACAACGTTACGTTTGAGCAGGTCCCTGAAACCGAGCATGTAGGCGATCGAAACGTGACCCTGCTCGCAGACGTGGAGTTTGTGCGTACGAACACCCTTCACGTTACGCCTGTAGAAATGGTGGCCCTCCGAGAGGTCACTGCCCCGCACGTATCCCAAACCCAACAATATTTCGTCTCGTGTAAGCACGTTGCGATGCTCGTCCACCTCGATGAGGACGTCGATTTCCGGTTTGGCGGCTAATCCCGGCACAGCTGTACTGCCAACGTGGTGGATAGCAATCAGTTCGTCGTTGAAAGCCGAAGCAATGAGTGGCTCGTCTTTCAGATATTGGGCTGGCCAGGAAAGACTGTAGGGCGTGATTTTGCTGGTCAGTGCCATGGAAAGTCCTTTTTGGTGACGTGCCGTCCGTGGGATTGGCCCATAGGATGCAAGCCTCCTATCAGGCTGATCCTCGTAGCCTAGGGGATGGTCGGTCAGGTTCGCAACGGTTTGACTAGGATCCGCACGTGCAGGATTGGTATTTGTGTTCCAGTCAGCTAAAGGTGGGCTGTGGTTCGGCGAACCAAGTGTTACAATCCGCCGCTTAAAAGCAGCATCACTGGCGCTGACTCCGTGAACGCCGTCAGTATGAAACCCGCCACGCCTACGCAACCCCATGCCTTATGGCTGGCTGAATTCCGCACTCACGACGAACCAGCTTGGCCACAGCGTCGAGCGATTGCTCTCTATGTACGCGAAATGGATCAGCTCCTCCTCGGACTGGAGGGAGCTGGAGAAGCTGCCGCCACTCGTCGAATTGGCCCTGAATTGGCCTGACATGACGAGAGGGCCTAAATACACCTCTGGAACCCCCGCAGGACAAGCACTTGATCTCCACAGCTAACATCACCATGCAGTATTTAAGGGGTGTTTGGCGGTGGCATGGGGTTGATTTCATTAAGCCAAACACCTTTCCACTCCACCTCTACTCCATATCATTGATATCAAAATTGGTATCGCTTCGCGCCCCTCAATAGCACTCAGCGGTACCAGCTCAACGCTCAGATAGACGGATTTGCAATCCGTAATGTATTTCCTTAAATTCCAGTAGCTTAGGATATCTTCAGCTCCGCGTAGCCGCATTTCTAACATGGCTACGCCCTTTAAAATCAAGGGGCATGGTAGGATTGCGAAACTGATCTTGAGCCCATGCCACCCATGTTTCAGCGCTGCATCAACAGCACCGAATCGAATCTCGGAACTCGTTCTGACGACTCGGGTTCGCCGACTCCAGACGGCGGGCTAATCTACACCGCTAACATCACCATTTGCTTTGCAATGGGGTTTAGCGGGTAAGAATGTGTTGATTCTGAGGGACCAAAACCCCCGCTCCCCACTGATACGCATGAGTTGGTCGGCGAATTGGTCCGATGGCTTTCATCCGGCTATGATGCCGATCTGGCATAACACACCCTCGGGGCGCTTGTCTCAGGTGGATTGTCTGCTTTCGACTCTCGGCGAAGACATTGTAGCAACCCTCCCCAGGAGTTCTGCCGAACCAATTTTTATCTCCACAACACGATCATAGCCCGTACGCTATACCGGACTCCTCCATGCGGTGTTTTGTGGGTGTCTGGCGGTGCTGAAGGGTTGACTTCATGGGGTAAACCCTCCTTTTTCCCGTCCCAAACCTATCAGTGGTATCAGAACTAGTATAACCTGACATTTGTCGCTGACCGTCCGCTTTTGAGCCATGGCTGTCTTCGTCCGGGGGCTAATAGCGAGAACTGGAAGATTGGGTCTAAATCAATGACGCTCGTGTGGGCTTTTTGTTCGCCCTTCAGGGTTTGCGAAACTTCAAAGGCTGCCGTTTTTTACGCAATCGTGGAATCCATGAAGTATTGTTGAGCTAACAATCACCTATTCAGACGAACTACCACGGCAGGCTTAAGGTAACTTTCGGCTAAATGCGTGAATTAAAGGATGTCGATATGGGGGAGTCAGCTTCCTGTGTCTGACAATCGTAATCTTAAAGGAGACATCAGTGCTCATTGAGGAAGCAACGTTTCAATTTGGCGCGGCCCATGGGGCAGACCCACTGGTGTTGGACGAGCCTGCCGTTACCATCTTCGTCGGACCAAACAACTCGGGGAAGAGTATGGTTCTGCGCGAAATTGCCGAATTCTGCAGCACCGGCAATACACAACGTGCAATTCTCGGTGGTCTTAAGTTCCGCAAACAAACTACTGAAGAGATCGACGCGCTCCTTGAAGCCTGGACGGATCACAGGCGCAATCCGGGAGAAGTAGATCACGCTGATCACCTGTACCTCAAGTTTGGAGACTGGCGGTCGCTCATCTACGTCCCGTCTTTCCGAGGCTTTTTGCAGAATCCTGATGGGAACATAAATGAGTTTGCTCAAACGTATGCGGCCCGACATATACTAAAAATTGACGGACCAGGCAGGATTGGCCTGACCGCGGCACAGGACAGAGGCGATCTGAAGGATCCGAAAAACACATTCGCTAGGCTTCTAACGGACGATGCTCGCCGAAAGGCGCTACGAGATGTTCTTTTCGATGCCTTCGGCCTTTATCTGGGCATGGACATTTCAGAGGGGGCGTTAATCCAATTGCGATATGGGAGTACGCCACCACCAAATGAGCGCACCGTAGAAGACGCTACGCTGGATTGGATGAGAAATGCTCGCACCATCGATCAGTGGAGCGATGGAATGAAAGCTTTTACTGGCATGCTGCTGGAACTGCGCGCGGGCGACCCGAAGATTATGATCATCGACGAGCCCGAAGCTTTTCTACACCCCACGCTAGCCTACAAACTTGGCCGCGAAATCGCCCATACAGCAGGCCAAGGCGACAAGCAAGTTTTTGTATCGACCCATAGCAGCCAGTTCCTGATGGGCGCAATCCAGTCTGGAGCAAAGGTCAATGTAGTTCGCCTGACCTATCAGCAAGGCAGCGCTACTGCTCGCATGCTTTCGAACGACGACATCCGCGTCATGATGCAGGAACCACTTTTACGGTCCGCAAACGCTCTGTCGGGGGTATTTTACGAAGGCGTCGTGGTCACCGAAGCGGACGCGGACCGAGCCTTCTACCAAGAGATCAACGATCGGCTTCTTGCGGCGGAATCTGGACGAGGCGCGCCGAACACCCTTTTCCTCAATGCCAACGGAAAGGATTCAGTGAATAAGATCGTCGGACCGCTCAGGGGACTCGGGATACCCGTGGCGGTCATCCTTGACATTGACGCACTCAACCCCGAGACCAACTTTCCAGTACTTTTGGAAGCCACAAGTTATCCGAAGCCCCACGATTCTATAAAATTAGAACGCGCTGCCGTCTGGACAGACCTTATCTCAGACGACAAGAAACCCAAGTCGGATGGCGGGATTTCCCTGCTCAATAGAACTGCGAAGGAAAAAGCCGAGAACCTATTCGACCGTCTAGATCAGTATGGTCTATTCGTCCTGAGGCACGGCGAAGTTGAACACTGGCTGCCGGAGGCGGATGTTACCAGAAGTAAAAGATGGCTGCGCAACATCTTTGAAGCGCTAGGTAACGACCCGAAAGCTCCCAACTATATTCATCCTAATGACGGTGATGTTTGGGGTTATCTCGACAAAGTTGCCGCCTGGATCAAGGATAAGGCACGACGCGGGATTCCTCTTTGACGCTCAGTTCTCGGGCGTGGACCACACTTTCCTATGGGTGAAATGCTTCCCGATCGGCTATTTCGGCCCAGCTACCGTGATTCACGGTTAGAGAAAATGGCGACGCATTTGTAGTGCGCCATGCAGGTTCAGATAATGCAGCAGTACTGGAAAGATGAGGCCACAGCCCCTGCCCAAACTGGCCCGCGACAGTATCCTGTCCAAAACTGAGCGGCGGTTTTCCGCAGTTTTCGGCCAGCAAACGCTTGGTTCCACCACCGAGTTTTAGACAGCCGGGCAGGCCAGAATCACGTAAGCGCTCCATGCACCCCACCTAACTAATAATGGGCAGAGCACCTAGCTGTGTATTTGAGGTGTGCAATTCCAAGGTAGCAGCGCTTCGTAGTCTTCCACTGAGCACGCCTGCGGCAGGCGTTCCAGTGCGTGGCGCAGCCACACATAGGGCTCTTGGCCGTTGGCTTTTGCCGTCTCTACCAGGCTGTAAAGTTGTGCGCTGGCAGTGGCACCTTTGGGCGTGTCACTGAACAACCAGTTCTTTCTCCCGATGACAAACGGGCGGATCGCATGCTCGGCCGCGTTGTTGTCCATCGGCAAGTAGCCGTGCTCGACGTAGCGCTCCAACTTGCTCCAGTTGCCGGCCAAGTAGCCAAGGGCCTTGCCCAAGGCATTCTGCATCGTGACTTGAGGTTGCGTTTTCTCTACCCAGCTTTTCAGCTGAGCCAGCAATGGCAGGCTGCGCTCCATGCGGGCAGCCTTACGATCTTCATCGCTGCTGTCCTTAAGGTCGCGCTCGATGCCATACAGCTTGTTGATCAAATTCAGGGCGATGTCTGCGCGCCCGGTTTTACCCTTGGGC
>NZ_BCAV01000085.1:0-7333 GCF_001320125.1 Pseudomonas sp. NBRC 111119 | reverse complement strand
TCAGCTGCTGCTCACCTGCCGCAGGGCTGATCAGCCCCACTTCTCCCAGAGGGCGCTGCGCCGATACACACAGGTTGTGTAACAGAGTGCGCAGGGCTTCGGCCAACGCGTCAATCCCTACGTTCGAGAAATGCAGCCTGTTATAGCTGAACTGGAACGTCAGCTGCTCGCCCACGTTGACCAGCAATGTCAGCGGGAAGTTAGTACGTTCATGGGTGTGCACCTCGCCGAAACGAAGCTCGCCTGGTGCAGAGTCTTCAAGCGCCTGAGAAACCGGGTAGTTCTCAAACACCAGAATAGTGTCGAACAGCGCCTCACCGCTCATGCCCGCCCAGCGCTGGATCTCCGCCAACGGCGTATGCTCGTGCTCACGCAGCGCCACATTCTGCGCCTGCACGGTCTGCAGCCAATGCTCGACGGTCATCTGCGCCTGCGGCGTGGCAATAACGGGCAAGGTATTGATGAATAGGCCAATCTGCTGTTCGATCCCTTTCAGCTCGGCGGGACGGCCAGACACCGTAGCCCCGAAGGCCACCGTCGCGTGGCCGATATGCCGTTGCAGCAGTAGCAGCCACGCCGCTTGTACCACGGAGTTGAGGGTGACCTTACTGGCCTTGGCAAAGTCGCTCATGAGACGAGTGCGCTGCGCATCCAGTGTCAGGAACAGGTCGTCGTAGCCAGCACTCTGCGGCTGACGCTCACGCCCCAGGGCTGCAGCCAGACGGGTAGGTTCCTGCAGTTCACCGAGCTGGGCTCTCCAGAAGGTCTCGCTGGCTGCCATGTCCTGCTGCTGCAGCCAGGCGATGTAATCGCTGTAGCGGCCGCTGCGGCTGTTCACACGTTGGCCCGCATAATGCTGCAGAACCTCGCCTAGCAGCTGGGAGCTGCTCCAGCCGTCCATCAACAAATGGTGGCTGGTGAAAATCAGGTGATAGCGGTTCACAGCGACGCGAACCACATGCAGATCCAACAACGGCGCCTGGGCAAGCTGGAAACCGGCGCTGCGCAGCGCCATCGCCAACTGGTCAAGGGCTACGGCCTGATCGGCTTGCATGCGCCAGTCCTTCACCGTGAACGGCAGTCGCGCCTGCTTGAACACCACTTGCAGTGGCGTAGCCAGCTCCCCCTCCCAGAGGAAGCCGCTTCGCAGCACTTCGTGGTTGGCGAGCGCAGCCTGCCAAGCCAGTCGGAAGCGCTCAGGCTCCAGGCCTTCGACGTCCAGACGCATCTGATTGATGTAATCGCCGCTGTCTTGCTGATACAGCGTATGGAACAGCATGCCCTGCTGCATGGGTGACAGCGGATAGATGTCCTCTACCTCGGTGATGCGCAGCTGTAACGTATCAAGCACGGGCTGTGGCAATTGCGCCAGCGGGAAATCCGACGGCGTCGCCCCATGGTGGGCGCTGTCGCAGCAGTGCTCGATCAGCGTGGTCAGCTCCTGCTCGAACGCCTCGGCCAGTGCCTGGACCGTCTGCGTGTGGAACATGCTGGTGCTAAAGCGCCAGTCGACAGTCAGTTGGCCGCCGTATACCTGGCCATTGAGCGTCAACCAGTTCCCCAGCGGCGCATCTTCGCCGTGCTCAGCCCCTGCTGCCTCATGAGCCGGGACGAAAAGCGCGCCCTCAGCCTCATCGAAACTGCCGTCGAACTGCCCGAGGTAGTTGAAGGTGATCCGCCCGGTAGGCTGCGCGGCGAGCGCAACACGGCTAGGGCCACCGCCCAGATACCGCAGCGCGCCATACCCCAAGCCTTTGTCAGGGATGGCTCGCAGTTGCTCCTTGATTGCCTTGATAGACGCTTCGAGGGTATCTGCTGGTTGCAGATACACGGGGAACAGGCTTGTGAACCAACCCACGGTCCGGGTCAGGTCAATATCGTCGAACAGGTCTTCACGGCCATGCCCTTCGATCTGCAGCAAGCTGCCGGAGCAGCCTGTCCATGTACAAATCACGCGTGCCAGGGCCGTCAGCAACAAGTCATTGACCTGGGTACGGTAGGCTGCCGGCGCCACTTGCAGCAATTTGCGCGTGAGCTCGGCGGTGAGTCGGCTTTCGACGGTGTTGGCGTTACCACTGCGAAGGCTGCCTTCAGGGTTATCGCAGGGCAAATCGGCCTCGGCATTGGCCAGATGAGCCTGCCAAAAATCCAGCTCCCCCTGATCAGCCTGCTGTTGCGCGTGGCCATGCAGGCGCTGGGCCCAATCCTTCAGCGCACTGGTGCGTGCGGGCAACTGGACGGTGTGCCCGGCCGACAGGGTACGGTAAACGGCTTGCAGGTCTTCGAGCAGGATCCGCCAAGACACACCATCGACCACCAAGTGATGGGCGAGCAACAGCAAGCGCTGGCTGCCATCGGCCAATGTCGCCAGCACGGCTCGCATCACAACACCGGCGCTCAGGTCGAGCGAGCGCTGGGCTTGATCACATATTGCCTCCAGCGCCTGCTGGTCTTCCACCTGCACCTCCCACAGCAATGGGCGGTCGGCCCACTGTTGCTGTAGCGTTGCCAGCGGCTGGTAACTGGCCTGCCATCCATCGCCGGCAGGCGTAAAGGCTAGCCGCAGGGCATCGTGGTGCTCGACCAGTTGCAACAGCGCCGACCGCACCAGAGCGCCTTCGAGCGGCACTTGAGCCTTGAGCAGCACCGATTGGTTCCAGTGGCCACGTTCAGCCATGGGCCACTCGAAAAACACCTGCTGCACAGGCAGCAACGGCGTATCGCCCACCGCCGGGCCATACGCCTTGGACTCGCCCTGTACGCCGGCGCGGGCAACCGTTGCCAGCGCCTGGATGGTCTGGTGTCGGAACAGTTCCTTGGGCGTGAAATGAATGCCAGCCAGGCGCGCACGGCTTACCAACTGGATCGAAATGATGGAATCGCCGCCCAGTTCGAAGAAATTGTCAGTGATGCCGACCGTCTCAAGGCGCAGCACTTCTTGCCACACTTCGGCCAGCCCAGCTTCTATCTCGTTGCGCGGCGCAACTTGGTCCAGACGGTCGTTGGTGCTTTCAGGCCTGGGGAGTGCCTTGCGGTCAAGCTTGCCATTTGGCGTCAACGGTAGCTGGCCAAGCAGATGTACATGGGCAGGCACCATGTAGCCGGGAAGCATCTGGCGCAAGTGCTCGCGGGCCGCCTCGCGCAAAGGCTGGCCTGGCAACTCCAGCGCCTGCGGGTCACGCGGTGTCAGGTAGGCGACCAACTGTTGCCCCCGTGGCCCTTCGTGAGCCAGTGCAACTGCCTCGCGTACGCCGTCAACCTGCTGCAGGCATGCTTCAATTTCGCCAAGTTCGATGCGGAAACCGCGGATTTTGACCTGATGGTCGATGCGCCCGATGTAATCGGTCGTATCGTCCTCACGCACACGCACCAGGTCACCCGAACGATACAAGCGCTGGCCATGGCCGCCGTAAGGGTGAGGCACGAAGCGTTCGGCAGTCAGCGATGGGCGGTTCAGGTAACCGCGCGCAAGCCCGCTGCCGCCGATGAACAGCTCACCGGCGACGCCACGAGGCAATGGGCTGAGGTCAGCTGCCAGCACATAGGTACTGCGGTCTCCGACGCGGCTACCAATAGGCGCGTAGGCCGCCCCGCAGCAGTGACTCCGATCAGCTTTCCATATCAGTGGCGTCACCACGGTTTCGGTCGGGCCATAACCATTGATGATGTGCTCGGGGCGCAGCGCGCGCTTGGCCAGCTCGAAACTCGCTGCGGGCACGGCATCGCCACCGAAGCAGTAGATGCGCGTCGCGGGTGGGTTGCCATCGCGCTCAGCATGCTCGGCCAGCTGTTGCAGGTACACCGGCGGGAACGCCGCCACCGTCACACCATGGGCATGCATTGCGGCATAGGTCTGCTCGGTCGTCCACAGATTGTCGTCACGCATCAATAGCCGCCCACCGTGGGTCAGCAAGGTCAACCAGCGCTCATGGGCACCGTCGAAGGCAAACGACATGAAATGCAGTTCGCAATCGTCTTCGGTCATTGCATAGCGTTCGCCGATGGCCTGGCAGTGCATGGAGATCGGGCCGTGAGCGACGCACACACCTTTTGGCTGGCCTGTGGAGCCAGAGGTGTAGATGACATACGCAATGTTGTGAGGGTGCAGCGCCACAACCGGGGCGTGGGCTGGCCAGGTGGCCAGGTCAATGCAGTCGGTCTCAAGCAGCGGCAGCCCGTCCAATGGCAATTGCTGGCTCAGCGAACGATCGCTGAGCACCAGTGTCGCACCGCAGTCCTGCAGCAGGTAGGCCAGGCGTTCGCGCGGGTAGCTGGCATCCAGCGGTACGTACGCCGCACCTGCTTTAAGCACCGCCAGCAATGCGACGATCATCTGCTCGTTGCGTGGCAAGGCCACGGCCACGCGCACTTCCGGGCCAACGCCCTGGGCCATCAGCGCATGGGCTAGGCGATTGGCCCGCGTATCGATCTGGCCATAGCTGAACACCTGGTCGTCGAAGATCACAGCCGTACGGTCTGGCGTGCACGCGGCGTGCTCGGCGATACGCTGGTGGACGTAGGGTTCGACCGGGTACGGATGAGGGGCGTTGAGGCCGTGTAACGCCTGCCACTCAGGCGGCAGCAAGATATCCAGGGCTCCGAGCGGGCGCTGCGCATCCTGCGTGAATTGCGAGAACAGCTGCAGCAACTGCGCATTGATCCGGTAGATGGCGGCGTCGCTGAAATGCGCTCGCGCATAGCCGTAGTGCAGGCTCAGGGTTTCACCCAGGTTCACCCCCAGGGTAAGCGGGTAACTGGTCTGCTCCAGGGTATGCACGTGCCCGAAACGAGGACCGCGGTGTTCGCCGCCCTGCAAAGCGTCGGACAACGGATAGTTCTCGAATACCAGAATACTGTCGAACAGCGCCTCGCCCTGCTGCCCGGCCCAACGCTGAATGTCGAACAGCGGTGTGTGCTCGTGCTCACGCAGGCCAAGGTTCAACGCCTGTACAGCCTGTAGCCATTCGGACACGCTTTGCCCGGGTTGGTACCCTGCGATCACCGGCAGCGTATTGATGAACAGGCCAACTTGTTGCTCGATACCCGGCAAGGCCGACGGCCGCCCTGACACCGTGGCACCGAAGGCCACCGTGCCCTGGCCCGTGTAACGCTGCAGAAGCACAAGCCAGGCCGCCTGCACCAGTGTATTAATGGTCACCTTCTGTTCGCGGGCGAAATGGTTGAGTGCCTGGGTGCACTCGGCATCCAGCAGGTGCACAAGCTCACCATGCCCTTGCAGGTTGCCCTGCTCCCCGCGCACCAGGCTCTGGGCCAGGCGAGTGGGTTCATCGAGATCTGCCAGGTGGGCCTTCCAGAACGCTTCGCTGGCATGCATGTCACGCGCTTGCAGCCAGGCGATATAGTCACGGTAACGCCCTACGCCCGCAGGCACTGCTTCGCCGCGGTAGCGTTGCAGCACTTCGCCAAACAACTGGGCATTGCTCCAGCCGTCAAGCAGGATGTGATGATTGGTAAAGATCACATGGTGAGTATCATCACCCGTGCGCACCAGGCACAGGCTCATGAGCGGCGCCTGGTCCAGAACGAAGCTCCTGGTCCGCTGCGCCTCGGCCAAGCCTGGCAGCGACTGCTCCAGGTCACTGTGATCAGCCCAGTCCAGATAGGTAACAGGCAACTGCGCATCACGCAGTACAACCTGAACAGGCCGCGCGACGTCGCCTTGCCAGATGAACGCACTGCGCAGCGTGTCGTGGGCCAGCACGGTGGCCTGCCACGCGGCCTCGAATCGCAAACGGTCCAGCCCTTGCACATCGACACGTAACTGGTTGATGTAGTCATTGCCCTGCTGATCGAACAGGGTATGGAACATCATACCCTGCTGCATGGGTGACAAGGGGTAGATGTCTTCGATACGCGCAGCCGCGAAGGGTAGGCTGTCAAGCTGCCGTTGGCTCAGGCCCGCAAGGGGGAAGTCCGAAGGCGTGACGCCGGCATGGCTGGCGTCGCAGCAATGGGTTACCAGTGCGGTGAGTTCAGCGGTGTAGGCGTCGGCCAGCCGTTGCAGGGTAGCGGTTTCGAACATCTGACTGCTGAAGTTCCACTCCAGGCTCAGCTGTGCATCGTAGACCTGGCCATTGATCGTCAGCCAGTTACCCAGGGGCGCCAGAGGGCTCTGCTCCGCACCTGAGGGTTCCCTGGCTGGCACGAACAACGCTGCGTCGTCGAATTGGCTATCAAACTGGCCCAGGTAGTTGAAGGTGATACGCGGCTGCGCGAGGCCAACCAGGCCGGCACTCACATCGTCGGCGGCCAAGTGGCGCAGCACCCCGTAGCCCAGTCCGTTTTGCGGGACTGCGCGCAGGTGTTCCTTGATCGTCTTCAGCGAACTGCCCAGTTCAGGCTGCGGAGTTAACCGCACCGGGAACAGGCTAGTAAACCAACCGACACTGCGGCTGAGATCCAGGTCACTGCCATGGGTTTCTCGGCCATGGCCTTCCAGCAGGATCACCGTCGAGTCAGTGCCTGCCCAACGGCACATCACCCGTGCCAGCGCAGTCAGGAGCAGGTCGTTGACCTGCGTGCGGTAGGCTGCAGGGGCAAATTGCAGCAGTTGCCGGGTGAGCCCCTTGTCCAGCCGACTTTGTACGGTCGCCAGGTAACGGTTCTGCAAGGCGCCGTCAGGGTGATCGCAAGGCAGGTCGTGTGACGCACCGGCCAGGGTGGCCTGCCAGTAGGGCAGTTGTTCAAGCAGTTGAGGGGTAGCCGCCAGCGTTGCCAGGTGTTCGGCCCAGGCCTTGAAAGCGTGAGTCTTGGCGGGCAGCTCCACAGCCCGGCCAGCTTCGAGCTGCTGGTAGGCTTGCTGCAGATCATCAAGCAGAATGCGCCACGACACGCCATCTACTACCAAGTGATGAACCACCAGCAACAGACGCTGGCTGCCATCTTCCATGGTTGCCAGCAAGGCGCGCATCAAAGGCCCCTGCTCCAGGCTCAACGACCCTTGGGCCTGATCGCAGCGTGCCTGCAGGGTAGCCTCGTCGCAATTGTCAGCAAGCCAAAGCAACTCGTTCATGGTGCCGGGCTCAAGGTAAGTGCCCTGCCATCCGTCATCACCCTTATGGAAGGTCAACCTCAGTGCATCATGGTGACGCACCACGGCCCGCAAGGCGAGGTTGAGCTTCACTGGGTCGATGGGCGTGGAAGCACTCAGTAACAGTGATTGGTTCCAGCGTTGGCGCTCAGGGATCCTGCTGGCGAAAAACAGATGCTGGAATGGCAGCAACGCGGTCGTACCGTTGGATACACCCTGGTCGATCAGCGCCTGCTTGACGAGGGTGGCCACCCGCGCCAGGCTTTGGACGGTCTGATACTG
>NZ_BCAV01000084.1:0-8121 GCF_001320125.1 Pseudomonas sp. NBRC 111119 | reverse complement strand
AAACAGCCAGATCAACAGCCAGATCAAGATCCAGAGCTAGGTCTCGCTGAAGCGAGCGGCTCGGGCGGGCTTGGGCCGCCGGCAAAAAAAAACCCGGGTTCTGGGGGAGGAATCCGGGTTAAGACCATTAGGAGTAAAACAAAGGTACGCGGTCCCTGAGCACCTTTATCGGCACGCCACTTGGGGGGATGCGCCGGGCCGACACCTCTAGTATTGGCCAGGTTTGACGCAGCGCCAGTCGAAGTTGATCGTTTTTTAAACAGATTTGGAATACGTCAGCCCCCAAGTGCTCCCGCTCGGCATGGCCGCAGGCACCCGGAAACACAGAAAAACCACGGATGATCCGTGCAATTTCATGCAAGTTGGGCATAATAATCCGCTTCGATTGTCAGCCAGTCCTTCCCATGCAGAAAGAACCTCGTAAGGTCCGTGAGTTTCGCCGTCGCGAACAGGAAATCCTCGACACCGCCCTCAAGCTGTTTCTCGAGCAGGGTGAAGACAGCGTCACCGTCGAGATGATCGCCGACGCCGTAGGCATCGGCAAAGGTACGATCTACAAGCACTTCAAGTCCAAGGCGGAGATCTACCTGCGCCTGATGCTCGACTACGAGCGCGACCTCAATGAGCTGCTGCATTCCGCTGATGTAGACCGTGACAAAGAAGCCCTGTCGCGTGCCTACTTCGAGTTTCGCATGCGCGACCCCCAACGCTACCGACTGTTCGATCGCCTGGAAGAAAAGGTGGTCAAGGGCAACCAGGTGCCAGAGATGGTCGAGCAACTGCACAGTATCCGGGCGTCCAACTTCGACCGCCTCACACAACTGATCAAAGGCCGCATCAGCGAAGGCAAGCTTGAAGACGTGCCGCCGTACTTCCATTACTGCGCGGCATGGGCACTGGTGCATGGCGCTGTGGCCCTGTACCACTCGCCGTTCTGGAGCAATGTGCTGGAAGATCAGGAAGGCTTCTTCCAGTTCCTGATGGATATCGGCGTGCGTATGGGCAACAAGCGCAAACGCGACCCAGAGCCCGCCAGCTGATTGCACCTGCGGTTACGGACATCGGTGGCCGGATATGACGTGGAGCAAAGCTGGCGCAAAAGCTGCATCCGCCAGCCATTCGCCGGTTTTTCGTCACCGGCCACTGGAGGAATGATGCGTAGCCTGGTTTTGCTGTTAACGCTTATGGCGTTGGGCGGGTGCATGAATGTCAGCGATATGGGGGAGGGCGTGCGCTACCACATGAGCGACGCCGGCCTGTTGGATCACAGCGACACCCGCCGTACCTTGTCCATCCGCCTGCAGCCCGACTCCTTCATTTTCATTGGCCAGGGGGCATTTGTGCCGCCCGGCAAAGGCCCCGTTCCTCGCCAGAATGCCGTGGCGGATGAAGCATTCAAGAGCTTCGTCGAATACTTCCCGCTGGTGCGTCGCGCCGACCGCCCCCTTGGCCTGGAAGAGGCCATTGTGCAGGCGCGCTCGGTGGGCGCCGACTATGTGCTGTACACCCGGTTCGCCCGCACGGACGACCGCATTGGCAATGGGGATGAGTGGTACGACGAGCAGGCCGTCGACCGCCTTGGCTGGGACAGCGGTGTGGTGCAGATGATGCTGCTGGAAACCAACACGCGCTATTTGATCGACACGGTGCGCATCAAGAGCCGTGGCGGTTTGTTGACGTTCCACGATCAGACGCCGCAGGATTTGCTTGGCGCGCCAATGCGCGAGTACGCTCGTAGCCTTCTGGGCATGAGCCGATGAGGCAATGTGATGAGTGAGTCAGGCAAAGCCAGCGATCTCCTGACGCAGATTCCCAGTAGCAAGGGCCTGCCACCGGTGCACCTGTGGAACCCAGATTTCTGCGGCGATATCGATATGCGCATTGCCCGCGATGGCACCTGGTACTACATGGGCACACCTATCGGCCGCAAACCGATGGTGAAGTTGTTTTCCGGCATTATCCGTCGCGAGGGTGATGACTATTTTCTCGTCACACCGGTAGAGAAGGTGGGCATCCAGGTGGATGACGCACCTTTTGTGGTGGTGGCGCTGGAGGTGCTGGGTGAGGGCGAGCAACAGGTGCTGCGTTTTACCAGCAATGTGGAAGATCAGGTGGACGTGGGGCCGGCCAACCCTTTGCGCGTGGTTACCGACCCCGTTACCCAGGCGCCTTCACCTTATGTGCTGATGCGCGATAACCTCGAGGCGCTGGTCCATCGCAATGTGTTCTACCAGTTGGTCGAGCTCGCCGTACCGCAGGTGCTGTCAGGTGAACAATGGTTGGGCGTGTGGAGCGGGGGCGTGTTCTACCCCATCGGCCAGGCCGATTGACACGGTGTTGACCCAATAACGCAAAAGCCCCCGCTGCTTGCGCAACGGGGGCTTTTTAATCTGGCTCCGCGACCTGGACTCGAACCAGGGACCCAATGATTAACAGTCATTTGCTCTACCGACTGAGCTATCGCGGAATCTGCGCGTATCTTACTCATTGCCAGGGGGAAGTCAAGCAACCCCCTGTAAAATCAAACGGTTACAGCACTTCTACAATAGCCTTCGTAACCACGTGGATGTTGCTCTGGTTGAGCGCGGCTACCGCGATGCGGCCTGTGTCCAGCGCATAGATGCCGAAGTCGTTCTTCAGGCGAGTCACCTGCTCAACGGTCAGGCCGGAGTAAGAGAACATGCCCACCTGACGGCCAACGAAGCTGAAGTCACGCTTGGCGCCGTACTGCGCCAGCAATTCGACCATCTGCTTGCGCATACCATGGATGCGTTGACGCATTTCAGCCAGTTCGGTTTCCCACATCTGGCGCAGTTCAGCATTGTTCAGTACGGTGGCAACGATGGTGGCACCGTGGGTTGGCGGGTTGGAGTAGGTGGTGCGAATCACCCGCTTGACCTGGGAAAGCACGCGCGTACTTTCGTCCTTGGACGCCGTGACGATGGACAGTGCGCCGACGCGCTCACCGTACAGCGAGAACGACTTGGAGAACGAGCTGGACACGAAGAATTCCAGGCCAGACTCGGCGAACAGGCGCACCGCAAACGCATCTTCGGCGATGCCGTCGCCAAAGCCCTGGTAGGCCATGTCCAGGAACGGTACGTGCCCCTTGGCCTTGACCACTTCCAGAACATGCTTCCAGTCGTCCAGGGTCAGGTCCACACCGGTCGGGTTGTGGCAGCAGGCATGCAACACCACGACAGAGCCCGCTGGCAGGTTGGCCAAGTCTTCGAGCATGCCGGCGCGGTTTACACCGTTGGTAGGTGCGTCGTAGTAGCGATAGGTTTGCACAGGGAAGCCCGCCGACTCGAACAGCGCGCGGTGGTTTTCCCAGCTAGGGTCACTGATGGCTACCACTGCCCCCGGGGCAACCCGCTTGAGGAAGTCGGCGCCGATTTTCAGCGCGCCAGTGCCGCCCACCGCTTGCACGGTGACCACGCGGCCGGCGGCCAGCAGTGGGGAGTCGGCGCCGAACAGCAGCTTCTGCACGGCCTGGTCGTAAGTGGCGATACCATCGATGGGCAGGTAGCCGCGAGAGGCGTGCTGGGCGGCACGTTGGGTCTCGGCTTCGATCACGGCACGCAGCAGCGGAATGCGGCCTTCCTCATTGCAATACACGCCTACGCCCAGGTTGACCTTGTCGGTACGTGGGTCGGCATTGAACGCTTCATTGAGGCCCAGGATGGGGTCGCGGGGTGCCAGCTCGACAGCGGAAAACAGGCTCATTGTTACCTTGGCTCGGATAGGAGGTGATAGGGCGTACACGCTCCAGCCGAATGCACTGAAGCGGTGCACAAACGGGGAGTCAGTATAGTGATCCCGCGCGGTCGCCGCGACACTCTGGCGCACCTTTTGCGCCTGTTTGCGCAAAAAAAATTCGACTCTTGATCCGATTGCCGGGTCCACCGTTACACGGGGTCACCGTTCCACCTTCAAAGCATCCCCCGGCAGGCCCATTTGGGTATAGACTACTGGCTAAATTTACAGTGCAGCACCGCGAGGTTTGACATGTCCGAGTTTCAGCTCGTCACCCGTTTCCAGCCGGCCGGCAACCAGCCCGAGGCCATACGGCAGTTGGTCGAAGGCATCGAAGCGGGCCTGTCGCACCAGACGTTGCTGGGGGTGACCGGGTCAGGCAAAACGTTCAGCATTGCCAACGTCATTCAGCAGGTGCAGCGCCCTACGCTGGTGCTGGCGCCCAACAAAACCCTGGCCGCCCAGTTGTATGGCGAATTCAAGGCATTCTTCCCCAATAACGCCGTCGAGTACTTCGTCTCCTACTACGACTACTACCAGCCCGAAGCGTATGTACCTTCGTCGGATACGTTCATCGAGAAAGACGCGTCGATCAACGACCATATCGAGCAAATGCGCCTTTCCGCGACCAAGGCGCTGCTCGAGCGGCGCGACGCCATCATCGTCACCACCGTGTCGTGCATCTACGGCCTTGGCAGCCCTGAAACGTACCTGAAGATGGTGCTGCACATCGACCGCGGCGACAAGCTCGACCAGCGCGCGCTGCTGCGTCGCCTGGCTGACCTGCAATACACCCGCAACGAAATGGATTTTGCCCGTGCCACTTTCCGTGTGCGTGGCGACGTTGTCGACATTTTCCCTGCTGAATCTGACCTTGAAGCCATTCGCATCGAGCTGTTCGATGACGAGGTTGAGAACATCGCGGCGTTCGACCCGCTGACCGGTGAGGTACTGCGCAAGTTGCCGCGCTTCACGTTCTACCCCAAAAGCCACTATGTCACCCCGCGGGAAACGCTGCTGCAGGCGGTGGAGGGCATCAAGGAGGAACTGGGTGAGCGCCTCGAGTTTCTGCACAAAGGCAACAAGCTGGTCGAGGAGCAACGCCTGGAGCAGCGCACCCGCTTTGACCTGGAGATGATCCTGGAACTGGGGTATTGCAATGGCATCGAGAACTACTCGCGCTACCTGTCGGGGCGGCCGGCCGGGGCGCCACCCCCCACACTCTACGACTACCTGCCGGCGGATGCCCTGCTGGTCATCGACGAGTCGCACGTCAGTGTTCCGCAGGTAGGGGCCATGTACAAAGGCGACCGCTCGCGCAAGGAAACCTTGGTGGAATATGGCTTCCGCCTGCCATCGGCGCTGGATAACCGCCCGATGCGCTTTGACGAATGGGAAAGCGTGAGCCCGCAGACCATTTTCGTCTCTGCCACGCCCGGGCCTTATGAGGCCGAACATGCAGGTCGGGTGGTGGAGCAGGTGGTTCGCCCTACGGGCCTAGTCGACCCTCAGGTAGAGATACGGCCCGCCCTCACGCAGGTCGACGACCTGCTGTCCGAGATACATAAACGTGTGGCCCTGGGTGAGCGCGTACTTGCAACCACACTCACCAAGCGCATGGCCGAGGACCTCACTGACTACCTGGCCGATCATGATGTACGGGTACGTTACCTGCACTCGGACATCGACACGGTCGAGCGGGTCGAGATCATCCGCGACCTGCGCCTGGGTACCTTTGATGTGCTGGTGGGCATCAACTTGCTGCGTGAGGGCCTGGACATGCCCGAGGTGTCGCTGGTAGCCATCCTCGATGCCGACAAGGAAGGCTTCCTGCGGTCGGAGCGCTCACTGATCCAGACCATTGGCCGCGCCGCACGAAACCTCAATGGTCGGGCAATTCTGTATGCCGACACCATCACAGGTTCCATGCAGCGTGCCATTGACGAAACCGAGCGCCGTCGTGAGAAGCAGATCGCGTTCAACGAGGCCCACGGCATCGTGCCGAAAGGGGTCGTCAAGGACATCACCGACATCCTCGAAGGCGCCACGGTGCCGGGCGCGCGCAGCAAGAAGCGCAAGGGGATGGCGAAGGCGGCGGAGGAGAGCGCCCGTTACGAAGCCGAACTGCGCACGCCGGGGGAGATCACCAAGCGTATCAAGCAGCTTGAGGAGAAAATGATGCAGCTTGCCCGCGATCTGGAATTTGAGGCTGCAGCGCAACTTCGTGATGAAATCACCCAGTTGCGGGAGCGGCTGATCGTCAGCTGACCCTGGCAAACGGCGCCGCGCCTGTCCGCCTATCGCTGATGGCCTGCCGCCGCGCTTGGCATTTGCACTTGCCTGGGGCAAGCCGCGTGCGCGCCATCGCTGGAGCCCGATGGCTGCCACCTGCTAACATTCGGCCTTTGTTTCATCTTTCGTTCGAGACCCTCCATGACCACCGTACGCACGCGTATCGCGCCATCGCCGACCGGCGACCCCCATGTCGGCACCGCCTACATCGCCCTGTTCAACTACTGCTTCGCCAAGCAGCATGGCGGCGAGTTCATCCTGCGCATCGAGGACACTGACCAGCTGCGCTCAACGCGCGAGTCGGAACAGCAGATCTTCGACGCCCTGCGCTGGCTCGGCATCGAGTGGAACGAAGGCCCGGACGTCGGCGGCCCGCACGGCCCGTATCGCCAGAGCGAGCGGGGCGAGATCTACGCCCGCTATGCCAAGCAATTGGTCGACGCAGGCCATGCGTTCTACTGCTTCTGTACCGCCGAAGAGCTGGAACAGATGCGTGCAGAGCAGCAGGCCCGTGGTGAAACCCCGCGCTACGATGGGCGCGCCCTGGCCCTAAGCGCCGAGGAGGTGCAGCGGCGCCTGGCGGCAGGCGAGCCGCACGTGATCCGCATGAAGGTGCCGAGCGAAGGCGTGTGCGTGGTGCCCGACATGCTGCGCGGCGACGTCGAGATCCCGTGGGACCGCATGGACATGCAGGTGCTGATGAAAAACGATGGCCTGCCCACGTATTTCCTCGCCAACGTGGTGGATGACCACCTGATGGGTATTACCCATGTGTTGCGGGGTGAAGAGTGGCTGCCATCCGCACCCAAATTGATCAAGTTGTACGAATACTTTGGTTGGGAACAGCCCAAGCTCTGTTACATGCCGTTGTTGCGCAACCCTGACAAATCCAAGCTCTCCAAACGCAAGAACCCGACTTCGGTCACGTTCTACGAGCGTATGGGCTTCATGCCAGAGGCCATGCTCAACTACCTGGGCCGTATGGGCTGGTCCATGCCGGACGAGCGCGAGAAGTTCTCCCTGGCCGAGATGGTTGAACACTTCGACCTGTCGCGCGTGTCGCTGGGTGGCCCGATCTTCGACATCGAAAAGCTGTCCTGGCTCAACGGCCAGTGGTTGCGTGAATTGCCGGTCGAGGCCTTCGCTGCCCGTTTGCAGCAGTGGGCATTCAACAGCGACTACATGATGAAGATTGCCCCGCACGTGCAGGGGCGCGTAGAAACCTTCAGCCAGGTAGTGCCACTGGGCGGGTTCTTCTTCGAAGGTGCGCTGAAGCTCGACGCCAAGCTGTTCGAGAGTAAAAAGCTGTCGGCCGACCAGGTGCGCCAGGTGATGCAGTTGATCCTGTGGAAGCTCGAAAGCCTGCGTCAGTGGGAGAAGGAGCGCATTACGGGCTGCATCCAGGCCGTGGTCGAGGCCCTGGAACTGAAACTGCGTGACGCGATGCCGCTGATGTTCGCCGCCATCACCGGGCAGGCCAGTTCAGTGTCGGTACTCGATGCCATGGAAATCCTAGGCCCGGACCTGACGCGTTATCGCTTGCGCCAAGCGTTGGACTTGCTGGGTGGCGTTTCGAAGAAAGAAAACAAGGAGTGGGAAAAACTGTTGGCTACAATCGCCTGACAGCGCCAATGGTCGCAAGCATCGCTCGCTCCACTGCTGCCGTACCCTGGCCCGTAGGAGCGAGCGTAGCTCGCGATGCGTCGCCCAGCGACGCCCCTAAACACCTCGTTCCCACGTAAAAGCTGCACCCGCGTCCAGTCCATTGCGGTAAGTGATTGTTATCTGTGAAAAAACTTTTGGATATTTTCAAAAATTCGTTTGACAGGTCTACGATCCGAACTTAATATGCGCCCCGTCCACAGCGATGAACGAAATGAAGCGCCAGGCACCCAGTCGGCGATTCTGTTCAAAGCGACATTGTGGGGCTATAGCTCAGCTGGGAGAGCGCCTGCATGGCATGCAGGAGGTCAGCGGTTCGATCCCGCTTAGCTCCACCAAATTCCTCTTGGCAGCTCATGGCTGGCAAGCAGTACAGGCTCCAGCAAGCCGGTACTGGCGGTAAGAAGGTTC
>NZ_BCAV01000083.1:0-10625 GCF_001320125.1 Pseudomonas sp. NBRC 111119 | reverse complement strand
CTGTAGAGTTTTGTATCGTGGCTGGTGGGGAGCTTCCGGCCACGCCGGGCGGGAATGCAGGGTGCTATTCCCTTGTCTTCAAGGGGGTCGCGGAACCAGTCAGCGAGTCAGCGTCGTAGCCCTTGTCGGCCAGCAATACCTTTACTTGTGATAGAGCAATCAGGTGTCATCGCCGATGTAAAACTGGCCCCCTAACGCCGAGGTGAATTAGACCCCACTGGGCGAAGATGGCGGTTTTGAGCCGCCGAGATGTTAACCCAGGAGCAGTCAGTGGAGATCAAAGTGTTGGCCCGCTAGGACCATGGCATCAGGGCAATCGTCCGGGAGTTGGGGCTCTCGCGCAATACGGTACGCAAGTATCTCAGAAGCGGCGAGCCGCTGCGGTATACGCCGCGTCGACCACGGTCGACTAAGCTCGACCCGCACAAGGAGCGTATCGAGGCGGCCCAGCCGCTCAGAGCCCTGCGGTCATCGGCGCGTTCGACGCCCCGAGGCTTGGAAAAAAATGCTCGATGCGTTTCAGACGCTCTTGGTCGAGTCAGAATAGGCGCGACATGGTAATCCTCCTGTCGCTCTTGAATCATGTTGCCAGATCAGATGGAATCCGGCTCGGTCCAAGGTCTGCTGAGAGGGGCAGAGCAGACATGCTCCACCTGTTTGTGTGTGATGACCTTCAGAAGATGGGAGAATTTTAGATGCGAGGGATCAAGCCGTTGCCAACCTTTGGAACAGAACGCCTCCTAGTTCGACCGCGCGCAATGGTGGACTTCAAAGCTTGTCTTACGATGGATCGTGACCCGGAAGTCACCAGATATATACTTGGCCCGTGGAACGACCCTCAAAAGCATGAAGCTTTCCTGAAAGAACGGATTGAAACCTCGTTTGGCGATGGCCTGGGCTATTGGTCCATCTTTCTCAAACAACAGTCGGATCAGTTCCTGGGCTGGATACTTCTAATTCCGTGCGACGGTGTTGGCCCGGGGATCGAGATCGGTTGGCGGTTAAATCGCTCGGCATGGGGCAAGGGGTACGCGACCGAGGCGGCGAGCCCAATCGTTGAACACGCGTTTCGCACACTCGGCGCGGACCGCATCGTTGCGGATATTGAAGCTGAAAATATCCCCTCCACGCGGGTGGCTGAAAAGATTGGCATGAGGTTCATCGAAGACAGCGAGCATGAGGGCACCCACTTTAAGCGCTACGCGATGACCAAGGACGACGTTCGCACAGCATGATAGTGGGCTGCTATGGGCTCTTCGCTGTCATCCGGGTCTTTCGCTCATTTGAGAGGACCTGACCGTAGACACCACTTTGCCAGTCCTCAGACGCTCGATTTCATCCAGCAAATCTTCGATAGACGTGTTCTGAGCAGCTACTATCGAACTCAACCGGTCAATCTGCTGGCGATAGTCGGCCAGCTTCTGTTTGTCCGTCCTGGAGCGATTGTCTGTGGTTCGCCTGTTTGCCTGACGCTGCTCGGCTTGAGACTGGGTGTGTGCCTGAATCTCCAGGATCAGAAGCGGGTATCGATCTTTCTTCAATGCCGAAGGATCACGCCCTGCTTCTCTTGCAACGTTATTTTGGGTTACCACTGAACCTGCTGATAAAACCTCTGGCCTGTTCTGTTTTAAGCGCTCAAAAGCCTCTCGGAAGGCTTGTTCAGCGGTTTTCTTGTTCGTTGATGGCATCGAGATAAACCCCTATCGCATAAACTTCTTGTTTTATCGCACTGTAGCGCGGACTGTCAGGGTCCAAGGACTCCATTTCCTTTTCATGTGCAACTTTCAGACGCCTGAGTTTTGCTTCATTCTTACGTTCGAAAATTGCATCGGCACAGATGCCCCCGCCATCACCTCCGGCACATTTTGCAACGGATTCGATCCCTCCGTATTCACAGTAACCGGGCTTCATACAGTAGCCCAGCAGTGTACGACGACACCCAATAGCACCCTGCTTGATGAGCTTGGTTAGCTGCCGCTCCTCGCGGGTCTCTACGAGATTGATAACCTTTGACGGGATCATCTCTTTTCTGTGGGGTTTCACGTACTCCACACTATCGGTCAGCACATCCACCAACTGCCGGTAAATCGCTTTATAGGATTCAATAATGACGGCTGTTTCGGCGGCGGAATTCAACCTCAAATTTGTGTAGTTACGACCATAGTACAGCGTCATATTGCGGCTTAAATGCTTCATAATCCACTGCAAACTGTTGTCAGAGACCATGTTCGAGGCAAACATATTGACGCTCGTGGTGCGCCGTAATTGATGAACAGTAAACTGCCAGGGCAGGCCGACCCCAAATCCGGATTTTTTGCTTAGATTCGGAGTCATCGACACTGCAATCTTCCAGTCAGATTCGGTTACAGTGATTTCTTTGGGGTCGAATACGCGAGGGTAACTGGCAATAAATGGTCCGAGACGGACCATCGCCGCCAGTTCTCCGTGTACGTTTCGACTGTGGGTTTTTCTGGGAGTCCACGGCTCCCTGCCTGGCAGCGCTAGCAGAGTGGACGCCTTCACGGCGTCCGAAGCCGATACGTCTTCCGTGTAATGACGCATTTGCAATTTGGCAATGCTGGCCGCTACGTCCACCGCTTTTTTTACCGATCTTGGTACAACCCAGCGGGCATCGTCATCCGGATCGGTTTTGGTTGTCTCTCCAACAATTAGTGCAATCTCCCCCAACCGCTCATCCTGCTCAATCAAAAAACAGTCAGCCCTCAGAGACATTGCCTCACTGACTCGTTGCAGAGAAAAGTTCAGTATGTACAGTAACGACGCATCGCGAACCATTCTGAAATAGCGTGCAAACTGCGCCACGCTGCGCTGCTTCTCTGACCCCATCCATCTTTCAAAGAGATCTAATAACCCATACTCGGCCAGGAATTCATCGAACCCCCCGTCGAATAAAATGCGCTTCTTCTTGTAAAAACGATGTTCGCCGAAAGGGCTTTGAAACCTATCGTGCTGAGGAAGCGCCGCCGAATTGTGTTCATAAGCATCCGATATCCAAGTAAACGCTTTTTCGATCGCCGCTTGATGTTCCAGAAAGTCATCGAGGCACTCGTTTAAGCGATTGATCTGATAAGTCCAGATTCGCGGGGGGATATACGGGGTTTGGATTTTCTCCCAGCCCTTCTGCTGAGACGCTAAAAAAGCCAGCATCCTTTGGTCAGTAATTGCAAAATTAAGCGTATCGGCATGCAGCTGCAACTTATGCAGAAAATTAATATAGATCTTGTAACTGGCATTTTGCAATGCCTTCGCAACATCTTGGTGAACGTGGGGAAACTTGGGCAGATCAGAAATCAAAATACCTTGCTCATTGCAGACCTTTGCGATACTAATCAGGCAGTTGAAACAATAGGCGGCACTCCTGATTCTTCCTCCAAACAGCTTAGGGTGGTATAGCACCAGGAACATCGCCTTCTTGGTGAGCTGCACATTGGCATCTGAAAGTTTATGGCTGCCGAAATTAAACGTCGCTCCTGTCTCAAAGGCCCTATAATCCCAGAAATCATCTCCGTAGCGCGATAGGTCACGGCCCTTCTCATCGACTGACAACACCCAATCCTCAGGCGGGGGAAAACTCGGTGGTTGATACAGCGGAGACTCAGTCGTCACCAACGTGGACTGAGACATAAAGCGTAAATTGTCGGCGTTCATCCTTGCTCCAGGAACTCAATGATGTGAGACCAGTTGGGGTGATAATCGCCTTCTGCGATTCGCTCCCGTGCCTCATCGACCCACTGAGCGCGTTGGGGGCTGGAGCTTCGAAACCACGCGAGCTTGGCCGATAACCTTTCTATCACCTGATCAGCAGGCACTGTTTCTCGGGTTGGCGTTATACTCACCTCAATGCTTTTAAGATGACGCATTGAGGCCAAAGACCAGACGTAATCCTCGGTATCTGAATCCCGGAGATGTCGGCACCACAAACAGCCGGATGGGTTGATGCAGTTGGGTTCGGCGACTGAAGCAGGCTTGTCATCAGTCGCCTCGGGCTTACCGTTACAGCTACTGGCAATTACCGAGCCTGTGAGATCGCCCTGCTTAATCGGGTCGTGCTTGTTCCAGAACTGCGTGACCTCGATCATTGCGCGTTGCTGACTGGGACGCTCGTATTGTTGTTTCAGCACCTTTCGGGTGTGCTGCGCCATCTCGGCTGTCAGATCTGCATCCCCGGAACGGCGTAACAGCCAGTTCACTCTGGTGCTCCGTAACTCTCTTGGCGTTACCCAAGGGATAGCGTAGCCAGTCAACAATGAACGGATCAGCACGAATGAAGTCAAGCCAGTTTTGGTCGCACTCTCGTTTTGTCCATTCAGATCAAACAAGGGGAATAAAGATTCGGACTCTGGAAAAAAATAACTGATAAATGACCGATAGTTTTCAAGGAATGGCTTATACGACTTATAAACTTGAAAGCTTACCTCACCACCTTTGCGCCTTTTGTAACACCTTACTTGCCAGCTATCTCCAAGTGGTTTGTATTTAAGGGTGCCTCGCTTCAACTCCTTCGCTTGCGTCAAGTTTATCCCTGTTTGTGCAAGGAAGATGAGAAATTCCGCCTGGACGCGCAGATTTACTAAGCGCCATCTCCTGGCTCCCCCTTTCCCTTTTATATCACGCATGGATCGCCTGAGTCGCATTGCGTTTCGATAGCGTTGTTTTTCGTGAAGAGTCCATTGGTCTTTTGGTGTCGAAGGCCACTCTAGCTCAGATAATCCTGCGTATAATTGCACCTGATCATGCTCGACCAGTCCGGGGCGCATCGGTATTATAAGAGGTAACGGACCATGGACTGCTTCAATCGACAGCCCCGACACAAGATCAACTAAAAAATTACCTTGCTTAAAGGTAGCCTCAAGGCTCTGCTTCTCGACCGTTCTATTCACCGATTTTTTGGCGCGGGGGAAGGGCTTTAACCGTGTTCTGTTAACTAATCGCACGGTCGTTGGAATGTTTAAAATGGAACCAAAAAGTGCTGATAATATTACAGCTCGACCATAGGCTGAGTTTCTATTCAGGGTCGCTCTTTTTTTATTCGCCGCAATAAACAGGCGTTCGGCAAATTCCAGATAATTCGCTTCTAATTGATCGATGCTGAACGATTTTTGATTGTCATCAAGAAACCGTAAAAAATGCGTAAGGGTCGCAATATAGTGAGGGACCGAATGACGCGACTGGCCAGACACTAGGCGGGTCACGATCTCGTTTTTGATCGCCAGCAGAAGCTCAATCCGTTCCAGTTGCGGATCACCCAGCTCACCACGATCGATTTTCTGTAAAGCCTGTTGGGCTCTATGGTTTACCGCGCCCACGTACAAGAAGCGCCTCAGGTCCAATCTAGCAAGGGGCTCGCTACGAAGGGCGTCACTACCGTCTGGAGAGCGGATTAAGAGATCAGGCAAGGCCATTATAGGTCACCTGTTCAATCAACGTTTTGGCATCACCCGCTTTACCCGTGTATAGGTTAAAGAATTCGTCTGACAGCGCCTCTTTGATGGGTTCTTTCTCGATGAATTTCACATATTTCCAGGTCGTAGCCTCATCCTTGTGAAGCATGGCGTCTCTGACGAATACGATGGCATCCACCTGACTCGGAAGAACGTCCATTGCCAAACGCATCAGCTGGGTGCCGAAGGTGGCTCGGGTTTGATGGAATTTGAACTCTTGGAACTGTTTGAGGCCCGCACTCATCAATGTTTCACGCAGATAGCTGATCAATTTGGTGAACGATGTCTCCGAGTAGGCATTCCCCCGCTCAGATAGAAATAACAAAGTACGGTCGCCTTCAGATGCTCTCGCTTGGCGAGTTAAACGTCGAGCTGAATAGGCATAGCGCTCAAGCTCTTGAAGCAGCTGAGAAGGGAACAAGAGTGAGCCCCTGACATCAAACTTGGTCTTGACCTGCGTACCGGGACCAACCGTTACGCGCATGATGCCTGGCGTGGTCGAGTCATCCGTCGCATTTTCGAGACTGGAGAGGCGAAGAGTGCGGATCGTCTCACTCCTTGCCCCAGTGAAGAAACCGATCAGGACCATCAAATAAAGCTCAACCTTGCCCTGCTCGTGCAGGAAACGAAGCAAGATGTTTCGATTTTTATCGCTCAACGGCAGCAAACCGTTTTCCAGAGCCGTGCCGCCTCTCTTGCGATTTGGAATGGACAACTCACTCGATACCACTGACATGGTTCGGGAAAAACCAACAGCATTGTAGAACTGAACGGTTTTGGGCCTGTCTTCCCACATGGGTTGACGCTCAATCCAGCCGTACACCTGAGCCCAACGATAAAAATGCACAATGGCCGCCATTCGCGCTGTCGCTGTACTCGGACTAATGTGACCGGCCTGACGCTGCTCAACCAGGAAGCCACGATAGCGAAACAAACAACGATCTTTCTTCTTTTTCGGGAAATGATGCCAATCCACACCATGGGCTTCTAGCCAGCTGGCGTATGCCTTGAGGTGACCCATATTTGAGGTCACTGTCTTGATGTCATTGCCTGATACTGCTTCCAGCTTGCCCAATGCGTAGACATTAGCTGCAAGCCAAGGCTCACCATCGTCAAAGAAAACGTGAGGCACTTTGGGGATGACCCGACCCTTTTCTTTCGGTGTCCATGAAATTCCCTTTGATCTATCTGAAAAATCGGGGGCCATTGGCGTTATGCAGACTCTTTCGAGGATAGCCATGATGATGCTTCTCGATCTATTGAAGGGCTGATTAGCCCCACGTCAGTGGATCAAGCCGGAGATAGAAGGCGAGCCGGTCTCGATCAGGTGCCGAAATCCCCAAGGTCTCGAATAGGATTCCAAAAGCTCGTTCAGCTTGGGCCAGCGTAGTCCAATTTTCACCAGCATTCGCAATCATAAGGGCCAAATCAGCGTAGCGGTCTGCTTTTCCGAGGCGACCGACGTCAATCAGGCCAGTGCATTGAAGGCTTCGAGGGTCAACGATGAAGTTGGGCGTGCAAGCGTCGCCATGGCAAACGACCCTCTCTGCTGCTTCCTGATCGAGCCGAACCGGGAGTTCATCAGTGATGTGTGCCAATAGTTGGCATGCGGGAACGTCCTTGTCTTTACTGGACAGAAAGCCCGGGTTCACTGCGCCGCGGGCAACGACATCCACAGCACGGTCAAACATGAGCAGCAAACCACGATCGTATGGGCATTCGCTAACCGCAAGCTCGTGAAGAATTCCGAGTTGCCTCGCCATTGATGGCCACGCCTTGAGCAGGTCAGCCCCCGTGAGATCAGCCGCTGGAACGCCGGGAACGGTGGTCATCGTTAAGCGTACGCCTTCTTCCGTCTCGTGCCAGTCGATGACCTCAGGGCTGGTAATGCCCCGCTCACGGAGCCACAGGAGCCGGTCCCGCTCTCCGGCAAGATTCACTGAACATGCAGCCGGTGCCAACTTGACGTAGGCGAGGCCGTCGTCACGTCGAAAGACGAGATCGCCCGATTCACCAGTTTGAACGGGAACCCAGTTAAAGCGCGAGTCCAATAATGCATATGCCCAAACAGTCACAGCATCCCCGCCACACGCTCACTTAAATCGCTGGCTACACGCCGTACTTCTCGCTGTCGAGCTTCCCAGTCAATGTCCATCATGCCAAGATATGCATTACGTGCGCAGCTAACCAGTGCAGCTGACTCAGCGGGAAGAAGGGGTATCGCCCATTCGGCCGCAACGTCCTTGGGAACGAACTCCCCTGTCCTTAAAGTCCGCCACATGCGCGCAAGTGTCAGCAGAACATTACGTTCATCCCCCTCCAGGCTATCAAGCAAAGAAGGGAGTGCATCTTTAATCGCACGGTGTACATCCGCTTGGGGGATAGCGGGCAGCAACTCTGCTGGCTCGGGGCCGAACAGGGGACTTGCTTCCTGTCGGGCCTGAGCCAGCACTAGAGTCAGCTCCGGGTCAGCTTCGGGCCTGGGCACTTCGCCCGTCTCGTATGCGTCGCGCAACCACTCACCATATACGAACTCGCTACGCGCTGGATAAACCGACTCAGCAAGATCAGCGCGGTGAAAGACGATCAGTTCAAGGGGACGTAAGGTGTCGCCGCCTGGTCGTCCTGAAATCTTCATCAATTCAGTGACGAGGCGAGCGCGAATCGCATGTGTCGTTGCTCGGTCGATGACAACAAGCACATCAACATCACTCTTGGGGCGCAGGCCACCTGCTACTGCCGAGCCGTGGAGGTAGACAGCCACAAGCGAATCTGCCAAGGATTGCTGGATAACTGGCAGCGCCCGCTTCGCCTCGGCAGGAATTAGCATCGATTTACTCATCAAATCTGGTGTTTCCTCACGTTGTGAGAGTTTAGAAAGGCGAATTTAGGATCTTGCTACCAACCACCTGAGAGTTGTTGTAGGTTGATGAGGTGAGAGTGCCCCACCAACCGTTAAATCCGTATACCCGAGTTTTTTGAGCGCATGCTTCGGTTTCATAAAATTAGCGAAAGACGCAACATATCTTTGTGCTGAATGCCCATCTCGTAGATGGGCTGATCGTAGTTATCGAGAAAGTAATTTTTTACCACCTTATCGACTCGAAAACCGACACGTTGATAGAAGGCCAACTGATACCCGAAGGTGCCAGTTCCAAGCTCAATGCGCACGTACCCTCGCTCTCTAGCATCCGTAACGGCATGTTCAAGGAGCGCCGTACCAATGCCCCGCGCCTGGACCTCAGGCGCCACGGCGATATTGAATAGCTCAAGAACATCCTTACACCTAGTATTGAACACAGATGCACCAAGTGCGGCACCGTCCTCCGTCGCTAGGTAGCAAAGCGCGCCATCGCAGTATGAGGCGACGCTACGTTCGGATGGGTCAGCCAGTAGTAGCAGCGACATGGGTATCGTGCCGGGCGTTACTTGAGAAATCTTAAACACTTTGATGCTCTCCGTGTCTGTGTCGTAAAGCAATGCGCTTCGTCCAGCAAAGCACGACAAATTGACAAGACCATTCCGGTACCGACCACATAACCTAGTCCTAGTCACGATGATGGTCTGACTGGGAGTAATGGCTGCCCTATGGATCAACGGCAGCATGCTCGTCGTCGCTGATATCGCGTCCCTCAGAATTAACCCAGGACAAACAAAGCACTACCGCCGGCAGGGTTAGGCTATAAGTGACGATAGGCCAGTTCGTGCCACTCGGCAGAAGTGTAATAATGAGTGTCCCTATGCCACCTAACAGTACCCCACCCAGACAGAAGTAAACTGCGGTGACGGTGCCAGCGATGTGATCGAAACCACGAAGCGCGCCATTGGGCGTCACCGAGACCGCAGTAGCGATCCCAACACCAACAAGCCACATTGGGGCGATAAAGCCAAGTAACGATAGCGGTATCAGTGCCTCGCCAGCAGCCAGCAACAACCCGCCTGCCATAAGGCAGACCATGCCTACCCGCAATGCGTTCTGAACTCCCCACTGCGGAGCCAGCCGCCCCATTACCCGCGCCGTCACCATCATCGCGATTGCTACCGTCGCAAACAGCAAACTGAAGCTCAATTGCGATAACCCGTATCGTCCCATCATTAGCCACGGGGCAGTTGAGAAAAAGACAAAAAAGCTACCCATGCCCGCGCTATAACCGAGCGTGTACTGCCAGAAATTCAGGCAACGCAATGGAAGCAGTAATTGCGACCACCGTGGGTGTGCCGTGCGCTGCCTCTGGGTCTCTGGCCAGAGTCGCCACGCTGCCGTAGCAGCACCGAACATTGCGATTCCTAACAAGCCAAAAATTGCACGCCATCCCAGCCAGGCATCGATCAAGGTGCCTAGTAATGGACCTATCGCTGGGACCATCGCGAGCATAGAGCCGAGGAGTCCATAGATAACGTTGCTTTCCTCGCGGCCGGCGTAGATATCGCGCACGGTCGCGAAGGTAGCGACGAGACACGCCGAAGCACCACAGGCCTGAAGAACCCGAAAGCCCAGGAAGATTTCTGGTGATGAGGCCAGGGCAAGGCCAATCGAAGCGACGATATAGGCAATCCCACCCCCAAGCAGAACAGGGCGGCGGCCCAGCCGATCCGATAGAGGGCCAAAGAGAAGCTGCCCGGCTCCAAGCAGAACCAGGTATGCCGTCAATGTCAGCTGAATTGTCCCCGCACCGGCACCAAGTGCATCGGCCATGAAAGGAATCACGGGCAGGTACATGTCCATGCCCAATGACGCCAGCAAGTCGAATGGTGATAACAGCAATAGCGTGGCGGGAAGTGAGTACCGCCAAGAAAAATCTTTTGAGCGCACGAAACCATCTCCTTGATTCAAGGATTTGGCGGCGCTCTCACAGAGCAACTAGATTCTTGAGAACGCCGCAACAACCGAAAAACGAAGGTTGCTGCGGCTTACTTGTCGGCTTCCTTGGTAGTGCTCATGTGCGAGTTATCTCGTGGGTGAGTCCATATCCTAACAATCTTCACGTTAAGGTGCGAAGAGTCATTTCTCCACCCTTCCCTGGGAAAGGCCTGAGGCCTTCTGGTCGTGAGCGACCAGCCCTTTGATTAAATATCTACATGAGCATTATTGCGGGAGGGTAGGGTATGTCAATGGTTTGTCGAGTATTTATTGGTCGATATGCTCATTTATTCGTATGTAAA
>NZ_BCAV01000082.1:0-11583 GCF_001320125.1 Pseudomonas sp. NBRC 111119 | reverse complement strand
TGTCTGCTCAGTGTGTCCGCCCACACGCTGTAAGTTTGAAGTTTGAAGTTTGAAGTTTGAAGTTTGAAGTTTGAAGTTTGAAGTTTGAAGTTTAGGTTTGAAGTTTGAAGTTTAGGTTTGAAGTTGTTTGCTGTTCGTGGGTTTTCATGGCAAGCATAGTCCATGTGCGATGGTGGCCCTTATTCACCTTTTCGCTCTTACGGCGAGTTACTTTGGCCAAGACCCAAGTAACCCGCCGTAAGGGCGGAAAGGTGACTAAGCGCCACCTGCGCTAATAAATGTTCACGTGATGCGCGCGCCCCCACTGAACGCATCTCAGGCAGTACCAATCTCCCCGCCGTCATCACGTTGAATCACCACTGTCGAAGACCTAGGGCGAACCCGAGTGCCCTGAGGTGTCGCATCGGTGGCTTTGTCAGTCGAAGGCCAGTTCCCCGGGTGCTGAATGTTGATGAACAGCGTCTTGTTGTCCGGCGTGAAGGTAATCCCCGTCACCTCGCAATCATTAGGCCCCACAAAAAACCGCCGCAAGTCGGCCTGGTTGTGAGCACTCACCGGCACCTGCTCGCCATTGTCGTCCACCAGTTGCGTGGGGATCACCGCCAGTAGCTGGTCGTTGGTGTAGTCCGTGACCGTGGCCTCGCTGTTGTCCGTCTCGAACCACAGCACGCCCCGGCTATCGAAACTCATGCCGTCAGGGCTGGCGAACTGGTTAAGCTCGGTCAGGCCGGAGCGGTTGATGTCGGCGTTGCCGCCAGCATTGGCCCCGAACACGAAGATGTCCCAGGTGAAGCTGGCATGGTCGCTGCTGTCGTGCCAGCGGATGATATGGCCATGCCGGTTGGGGCCGCGTGGGTTGGCTGCGTCGGCCTGGGCCGGCGTGCGAACGCTGTTGTTGGTCAGGGTCAGGTAGGCATCGCCATTGAGCGGGTTGACGGCGGTCCATTCCGGTCGGTCCATCGGCGTTGCACCCACCGCATCCCCCGCGCCGCGCGTATTGAGGATGATGCCCGGCAGGTCCCCATACAGCGCCCCCAGGGTACTGCCACTGGTGGTCACGGTGGAGGGGTCCAGCAACAGCCACACCCCGGTGCCGTCGGCATCGAAGCGGGCTACGTACAACTTGCCGTGGTCGAGGTATTTGTTGCCGGTGGCCAGGCGATCCATCGGGTTGGCGTCGGCAGGGTCCCAGACGGCACTGGATACCCACTTGTACAGGTACTCATTGTTGGAATCGTCACCCATGTACCAGACCAACGGTTTACCCGCCACGGCGAGGCCCGGGCAGCAGCCTTCGTGGCGGAAACGGCCGAGGGCGGTACGCTTGGTGGCCAGAGTACTGCTGTTGTAAGGGTCGATCTCGACGATGTAACCGAAGGTACTGGCCTCGTTGCGGTAGTCGCCGTTGGCGCTGGCGGCTTTGGGGGTGATGTCGAAACGGGCGAATTCGCCGTCAACCTCGGTGCGGTCACCGGCGGCGGTTTCCCAACCGTACTGGCCGCCGCTGGTGCCTACGCCGATGCGGCGCTGGTCTTCAGGGCGCGTGCCCTTGTTGACGAAGATGCCCGGCCAGTTCTCTTCGCAGGTCAGATAGGTGCCCCATGGTGTGTAGCCGTTACCGCAGTTGTTGTTGGTGCCGCGGCAATGGGTACCGGCGGGGGAGTACGGGGTGCGTACGTGAGCGCTGCCGCGCATCGGCCCGCTGATCTGCATGCGCGAAGCCGTAGTGAAGCGTCGGTTCAATGGGTCGTTGTCCACCACCTGCCAGCGGCCCTGGGTTTTCTTCAGGCGTACCACGCCCGCCCCGTGGGCGTTGATCTCCTTGCGCACCTCTTCGGCCGGGCGTTTGCCGTTGGCATCCTTGGTGGGCCCGGTGGGGTGCAGGGCGGCGGTGTCGATGTACTCGAAATTGATCGCCAGCAGGCCATCGTCCGAGCTGCCATTGATCGGAAAGAAATGCATGCCATCGTGGTGCATGCCCATGGCATTGGCCTGGTCGTGGGAGGTGTTGCTGCCGTCCGCTTTCCAGGGGTTGGCCGCGTGGTTGAGCGGCGTGCCCCAGGGAGCCAGCACGTAGGCGGTGTAGCCGGGGGCAATGGTGCAGGCGTCGGTGCGTGAGCCAGGGATGGACTGGAAGCCCAGTGACAACTTGGGTTGTACAGGTTTGCCGGTTGGCGGTGCACTGCCGGGGCGGTCACCCCCCAGGCACCCGGCCAGGCCGGTGCCGGCGATCATGCCGACAGCGGCGGCCAGGCTGCCGCGTATCACGGTGCGGCGGCTCAGGTAGGCATCCATGACCGTGGCCATCGGCAGGTTGGTGCTGTGGTTCCTGTCCAGGTTGTCGCCGGTGTCACGACTCATCAAAGTGTCCTTTTTATGGCTGAGTTGAACCAGACCGCACTCTAGTGCGTGAATGTGACGTCCGGGTTTCAGGTTTGTTAAAGGGGCAGCCGTAGTCGGCAGGTCCGCGCTGAAGTCGATGGGGGCGCTGGCCCCCATCGCGAGCGCTGCTAGCGCCTACCGCACACTACTTCCCGCCTGTGCTGGAGGCCCACTGCTCGCTGCGGTTGTGCCCACTGGTGCGCAGCAACCCGAGGTCCAGGGGAGATTCCCCTGCGGCAGCCCCTTTGCCCTTGGCGATATCGGCCAGGGCGGTGCCCAGGTCTACCGGGGAATTGGAAGCATCCACCGAGACATCCCGGCGATAGTCACTGCCATTCAATGTTTCCTGGGTAACCGCAGCCGCGTCGAGCCGCACGTCGCCCCGGGCCGACTGCAACCGGGCGCCGACCAGGTGGGCATTACCCCCCACATTCAACGCGATGCCTTCGCTGCCTTTGAGTACCGCCTGCTGGCCGACGGTGTCACGTTGCGCGTGGGAAACGTCCAGGCGCAGGGTTGGCGATAAACCCGGGTCCACCTTGCCCAGTGCCGAGCCCGCCTTCTCGGACACTTTGCTGCCAAAAGGCCCCGCCAGCGAGGTGGCGGCATTCACATACCCCTGCGGGTTCTTTTCATGGCTGAGCCTGGCGTCGCCCTTGATGCTGAGGGTGTCCACGCTGTCCTTGAGGCTGGCAACGCGCAGGTCGCCTTCGATCGTGCCGTCGATTTTCCCGGCCTCCAGGCTCACGCCCTGAAGCTCAGCGTTGCCCCGGCTGTTCAGGCTGATGTGGTCGGCACGCAGGTTGCCGGCGTTCCAGGTCAGGTTGTCGCGCTTGTCCAGGTCTACCTTGACCCGGCCGTGCAAACCTCGGGTGTCCAGGTTGCCGGTGCTGCTATTGAAGCCAGCACCTGCGGTGACGTGCAGGTTGTCGCGCACATCCTGGTTGGACGAAGCCTCAAGCCGGATACCGCCGTTGGCCGCATCCAGGGCGATCTGCTGGGCGCTGGCCTGCAGGCCCTGGACGTTTACGGCAACCTCTTCGCGTGCCGTGCTGCCCACGCTGAGCTTACCGCTGCTTGTAAAACGCGCATCCACAGCCTCGCGCACATCCTCCTGCTGCTTGCCATGGCTGAAATGGCCGCCGATGGCACCGCCTTTGCTGGTGCCGGTTTTCAACGCCAGCTCAAGGCCGCCGCCCAGGTTGCTACCGCTGGCCTGCTGAGTACTGCTTGCGGCCTTCACCTGCAGCAGGCCACCGCTGTGCAGGGTGATGTCGCCGGCCGGGGCCTCGCGGCTGCCAATGCGCGTGCCTTCGAGCAGCAGGTCGCCCTGGCTGGTCAGGCGCACCTCGCCCTGGCTGTCGATCTGGCCAACTTGGGCTGTGCCTTGCGTACGCTGCTGGCTGGCGTGGTCGAGGTAGCCGCGGCCGTCGACGCCGGTGCTGCCAGGGCGGTTACCCACCTTGGCCCAGGCATTGCCCTCCAGCTGGCGCGACTGCTGTTGGGCGGTGTCAGTGGCTTGGGTAAAGGCCAATGTACCCTGGCTGTGAATACGTACGTCGCCGCTGCCGCCATCCAGGCGCGTGCCCTCGTAGCGGCCATCGCTGCCAAGCTGCACCTGGATACCCCGTTTGCCATACAGGCTGCCGGCCACCGCGGTGCTAGCCGTGCTCTGCTGGGCCAGCGACCCACCGTTACCCGCTATCCGTACATTCATGTCCTTGCCGCTGCTGGTGTCCACCCGCGCATCCCCGGCGAAGTTCAGGCGTTGCTCGCTGCGCTGCTCGGTGTTGGCGGCTGCTGTCATGTGGTGCTGTTGCGCCTGGATCTGCAAGGTGCCGGTGTCCGCCTGCCAGCGGGTGCCTTGATCCATCAGGCTGTCGGCCTTGACCTGCACGTCGGCACCGGAAAACGCGCTGACCTGGGCGAAGCCACGGCGCTGGTTTTCCAGGTGCTTGAGGTGTTCGACTGTCATGTCCGCGCCGATGCTGGGGGCGACCATGGCATCTTCCGGGGAAGCCTGCTGGAAGCGGGCAGCCTCCTGGCCCAGCACCAGCCGTTCGATGGGGCGGGTCAGGTCGCGGTACTCCAGGCTTGCGCCCAGGCTGGCAGACCAGTCGTTGCGGTTTTTTTCGTGTTCATAGGTATCGTGCACGGCGCGGTTCTCGATCTGTTTTGCGGTAACGTCCAGCGTGTTGCCAGCCTTCACCCGTGCGGCCTCGGTCACCAGCGTATCGCTGTGCAGGCGCAGGTTGCCGCCGGCCTGCAACTCGCTGTGCTGCACCTGGGTTTGCTGCTCGTGCTCGTCGCTGCGGTTGTGATGGCCATTGAACTGGCTGCCCAGGCGGTCGATACCCCCGCTTACGGCGAGGCTGCCGCCGCTCTGGGTGTCGGAGCGGGTGGTGTCCTGGCTGTCATGGGTGGCGACCAATACAATCTTCTGGGCGTTGGCTTCCAGGTCCCCGGTGGAGGCGGTGACCTTGGAGCCATTGACGTGCAACTGTGCGCCGCTACCCAGGCTGACTGACGCCCCCCTGAGTTCGCTGCCCACCTGATGGGTTTCCCGGTGCTGGCCGGTGCTGGTGCTCACCTCATAGCCCAGCCCGGCGGTGTACTGCCGCGATCCCGGCTTGTCGCCTTGCGCTGCCTGGGTTTCGCGGGCGTGGCCACTGAAGCCGCGTTGCTGGGTACGGGTTTCGCTTTCATCGACGGTTTGCACGCTGTCGACCACCAGGTCGCCCTTGGCCTCGATGCCAAGGTGTTGCCCGGCCTCGACCTTGGAGCCTTGAATTCGCAGTTCTTCTGCGCTGGCCAGTCGCAGGTTGGTAGCAGAACCTACATCGCTGCTCAGCACCTGTTCCTTACGTTCGGTGCTGTTGCCTTCGCTGGCGATCAGGCCGAACAGCTTGCTGTCGCGATGATGGTCGGTGCGGGTGTGGGTGTCCCGGTCTGCCTCGATCGCCAGGGCGCCTTTCTGGCTGTAGAGCGTGGCGCCCTGCTGGCCGAACACCTTGCTGCCCTTGAGGGTAACGGTGTCTGCGCTGATGCTGAGCGCGCCGTCACTGGTGATGCTGCTACCGGCAACCCGCTTGCCGTCACTGTCATTGCCTTTGCGATCGCCGAAGAATGCGCCAGACACCAGGTCGCCGCGGTAATCCCGTCGGGTTCCCCGATCCTGCAATTGCGCAGTGGCCACGTTCGCCTGGCTGGCGGTGATCGCCAAGTCGCCGCGGCTGTGAAGGCTGCTGCCCTGCACGTTGAGCTTGCCGGCAGCGTTAAGGGTCATCTGCCCGGCGTCCAGCGTGCTGCCTTGTGCGTTTTGCGTATAGGTGTCGCTGTCGCGGTCGCCGCGCCAGAGGTCCTTGCGATGGCGTATCTGTTCCTCCACCCGCTGGCTATCGATACCGGCAAGCACCTCCAGGTTGCCGCCGCTTTCGATGCGCAGCCCGTTGCCGGCCTGTAGCTGGGCGGCAGTCATGCGCAGGTCGCCGCCCGACTGCAGGGCCAGGCTGTCATCGGCCTGCAGCCGGGTACCCTGTTGTTTGACGTCAGTGGTGGTGGTATTGCGGCTGTAGGTTTCGCGGGTGACGAAAAGAAACTGCTTGTTCCAGTTGTCAGTGTCCCGGGTCACGCGCTCCAGGGCCTGGGCGTCGAGGGTCAGTTTTTTGCCTGCCCGCGCTTCGATGTGCTGGGCCTTCGCTTCCAGTCCCGCCAAGGTCAGGTCATCGCTGGCGGTCAGCTTCAGCGTGCCTTGCGCACTGTGCAGCAGGGCAGGGCTGCTGGCAGTGCCGCTGACCTGCAGATTACCGGCTGACTGGATCTGTACGCCTTCGGTGGCTTCGACCCGTGGCGCCTGTACCCGCACCCCCGCGCCCTCTGCAGTACTGACCACGCGTATGCGCCCGGCCTGCATGGCGCCGAACAGGCTGGCATCGATGCTGGACGGGGTGCCGGGCAAGTGCTGGACGATATCGCCCGTGCTGCGGTCGATGCGGTTGCGCCCGGCGGTGATACCCAGGTCGGTGCCGGCGTTCAGCAGGCCCTGGGTGTCGATGCGCGGGGCGATCAGGTCCAAGGCGCCCTCGCGGTTGCTCTGGCCACCGCCCAGTACCCGCAGGCTGCCGCTGGCACCCAGGGTGTCGAGGTACTTCAACTGCTGTTGCTCGATTTCAGGCGTGCCCACCAGAAACCCCGCGCGGGTGGTGTTGATGAAGCTGCCACCGTTGAGGGTGATGCCGTTGGGGTTGGCCAGCAGGTAATCGGCGCGGTGGCCGAACACCTCCTGCGGCCCTTCGATCAGCGAGGCGTTGCGGCTGATCACTTCGTTGAGGATGGTCGAGGCCGCCTGGCCCTGGAACTGCGGGTTGGCAGCCAGGGCGCCCGCCAGCTGCGATTGCCCGGGGGCGGTAGCGTTGTTCAGTACCAGCCCGGCGTTGCCCACGTTGTAGTCGCTGAACTGGTTGTGCGACAGCCCATTGGCATTGGGTGGCACGATCTCGATCACCGGCACCCCGTGACTTGGGTTGATGACCGGTGTTCCGCCAGGGCCGCTTGCAGCTTCCAGGCCACCATGGGCCAGGGCGCTGGCAGAGCCGAGTACCACCAGGAATATGGCCCAGCGCAAGGTGTCTGGGCGTATGCAGTGGGGCGAGGGTGTTTTCATGTTCTTGTTCTCATTGTTGGGGGTGAATCAGATCGTCAGGGCCCAGTCCAGCACCCAGAACCCAGGTTCCAGGCGTCGGCCAGGCAAGTCGCTGGCATGCAGCGCGCGTTGGTAGTCCAGGCGCAGCCGGCTCCCGGGCAGGCTCAGCTCGACACCTGCGGCGGCCCCGGCCAGGCGCTGGGGCGATGAGCCGGGCAGGGTGCGGGCCCAGCCCAGGTCCACGCCTAGATAGGGGCGTATCTGCAGGGCTGGGTTGAAGGCGTGGGGCAGGGCCTGGCTGACGGTGTTGCGCCACACAGCGCTGCTGCTGCCGGAATAGGTGCGCAGCCGGAACCCGCGCACGGCGGTGTCGTCACTGACCAGCAACTGCTCGACGGCAGGCAAGGCGTCGTCGCTGTACTGCAGCGCCACTTCACTTTGCCAGCGCCACGGCCAGTCGGCCGGGCCCTGGCGCAGGTGCAGCAGGTTGGCGCGGTACTTGCGAAAGTCTGGGCGCAGGCGCTGAACGCCGATTGGCGAGCGGTCGGCACCGAATGCACCGATCCCCTGGGCAACACCCAGGTAGGCATTCCAAAGCCCCTGCTCAAGCCACAGCAGATTGACCCCGGCCTCCAGCGTGGCCAGCGTCGGGCTTTGCTGCACGATGACTGCGCCGGCACTGCGGTTGGTCAGTTGCTTGCGGTCCAGCCGGACGCTGGCGCTGAGCATGCCGCGCGGGCCGCGCCACAGCACCCGTTCGGCACTCAGGCTGTGGTAGCGGCTGCTGCCATCGGCCACTTGGTGGCTACCCGGTAGCGGGGCCTTGTAGCGCAGCCGGCTGGCACTCATGGCGAAGGTCCAGGGGCCGTAGGGGATGCTGTAGTACAGCGTCAGGCCCCGGCTGTTGCCGGGTGCCCCGAAGACTGTGCGGCTGAGAGAGACACGCAGGTCGTCATTCAGGCCCAGCGGGCTGTCCAGCCCCAGGCCCGTGGTCAGGCGATGGCGGCCGGTCTGGTCGCTGCCACGGTTATCGAAGCGGTTGTCCAGGTGCCAGGGTGATGCCACTTTGCGCGGCTGTACCACCACCTGTGTGGCGCCTGGCAATGTGCCGGGCAGCAAATCCGCACCCAGGTCGTAGGCCCGCAGGCGGTTGAGCTGGTCCAGCCCTTGTTCCAGCTGGGGCAGGTACAGGGGCTGGCCAAGCATGTCGGGGAAGGCGCTGGACAACGACAGCGGCAACTCGGGGCCGGCGAGCTCGATGGACTCGACAAAGCCCTCCACCACACCGATACGCAGGGGCGCACCGCTGCGCGGCGTTTGCGCCAGGTAGGGTCGGCTGGCAGGAAAGCCCGCGGCCACGTATTGCCCGGTAAGGGCCCGCAGCAGGCCGTCGATGTCGGCGGGGCCCATGCAGGCCGTAACGGAGCGCCGTACAGTGTCGGCCAGCAGCGTTTCTGGCAGTTGGTGGTTGCCTGCAATCTGCACGCCGCGGATGGCCCAGCAAGGCTGGTGGGCAGGTGCTGTGGCGGGCCCGGGTGAGGTTTCGCTGGGTTCGCGTTTGCCCTGCCAGCGCTCAAGGCGTTGTTGCTGCTGCAGGTCGCGCAGGTTCTGCTGCTGCTCCCGCAGTTGCCAGCTGGCGGTGTCGCCGCTGGCAACCCCGGGCATGCACAGCAGCACCGCGAGGCAGGCAGCCAGCAGCCAGCCGGCGTTCGGGCGTCTGTGGTTCGGCATTTTAAGCACCCCGCTGTTGCAGTACGGGCTCCGTACTCGATTGCGTGGATGCTAAAAGGCGGGCTATTCGTCTGGATGCCGTCCCTTGCCTAAGCGATTGTCAGGCAGATTCCAGCGAGATGGTGGGAGGTTTCCTACAGCCTGCGCCGAATGGCGCTCTATCAAGGCCGAATCTCGATCATGGTCCCGTCGCGCACCAGGCTCCAGACTTCCTGCATGTCGTGGTTGCGCATGGCAATGCAGCCGTCGGTCCAGTCCAGGGTGTGGAAGTACCATTCCGGGTATTCATCGTTGATCGGCGTGCCGTGGATCATGATCATGCTGCCGGCACTGACCCCTTCGCGGCGGGCACGGGCGGCATCGGTGACGTTGGGGTAGTCGATATGCATGGCGAGGTTGAAACGCTCGCTCTGCTTGCGCCAGTCCAGCCAGTAGAAGCCTTCGGGGGTTTTCTTGTCGCCCTCGCGCTCTTTCGGGCCTTTGGGCTGTTTGCCCAGGGAAATGCGGTAGGTTTTCAGCGGTTCCCCACGGCTTATCAGCTGCAGGCGCCGCTCGGACTTGATCACCAGCACCTTGTCGATCAAAGGTTGCACCGGCTGCGCCGCGCGCGGCAGCGCCTGCGCGGCAGGTGCCGGCTTGCGGATGATGGTTTCGGTGAAGGCCGCCTGGGACACCGAAGTCACGCAAAGGCAGAACAAGGCAAGCAACCAGCGCATGTAACGGTATCCCTGAAGGCTCTGAGCTAGGTGGAGGAAGACGCAAGGTTCATCGGCGGCACGTACTCATGGCCAATGGGGAAGTGCTGCCCAGTGCGGTCGCGATAGTAGCATTCTAATGTGCGCGCCACGGTCCGGAAAGCCAGGGCCTGCCACGGGATCTCGTGCTCTTCGAACAGCCGCACTTCCAGGCTCTCGGCGCCGATGGCCACGTCCAGGTCTGCCAGCTGTGCCCGGAAGAACACGTGCACCTGGTTGATGTGCGGCAGGTCGAACAGCTGGTACAAGGCCATGTCTTTCACCCTGGCACAGGCTTCCTCGACGGTTTCACGGCGGGCTGCCTGGTCGAGGGTTTCGCCGTTTTCCATGAAGCCTGCCGGCAGCGTCCAGAAGCCTCGACGCGGTTCGATGGCGCGCCGGCACAGCAATACCTGGCTGCCCCAGGTGGCCAGCACGCCGGCGACCACGTTGGGGTTCTGGTAGTGGACCGTGTGACAGGAGGGGCAGACATACCGCAGGCGGCTGTCGCCTTCGGGTACCTGCTGGATGACCGGTTGGCCGCATGCACTGCAGTAATTCATAGGGAGTCCCTTGGTTTGCCCCTATCTTGGCGTGCCGGCCTGGCGCCCGCAAGCGGGCAGGGCTTGGGTGCCTGGCGGCTTTTGGTGCATCATGCAGGGCAGGCCTTGGACACGAGTGTACGCAATGCTGGACGAGCTACTTCGCCGAATGAGCAACCACCAACCTGCCACGCTGGAAACCGACCGACGGTTCCCGGAAGCGGCGGTGCTCTTGCCCATTACCCGCAGCGAAGCGCCCGAACTGGTCCTCACCTTGCGAGCCCAGGGGTTGTCCACCCACGGTGGCGAAGTCGCCTTCCCTGGTGGCCGCCGCGACCCGGAAGACCCGGACCTGGTGTTCACCGCCCTGCGGGAGGCCGAAGAGGAGATTGGCCTGCCACCCGGGCTGGTGGAGGTGCTCGGCCCTCTTAGCCCGCTGATTTCCCTGCATGGTTTGAAGGTGACACCGTTTGTCGGGGTTATCCCCGACTTTGTCGAATACCGTGCCAACGACGCCGAGATCGCGGCAGTATTCACCGTGCCGCTCGAGTTTTTCCGCCAGGACCCTCGCGACCATACCCACCGCATCGATTACCAAGGGCGCAGCTGGTACGTGCCCAGCTACCGCTATGGTGAATACAAGATCTGGGGGTTGTCGGCGATCATGATCGTCGAACTGGTCAACCTGCTGTTCGATGCCGGCATCAGCCTGCACCACCCGCCCGAGCGTTACCCCGACAAACGAGCAGGGCCCACCCTGCCATCTGCATCCCAGCCTGAGGAACAACCATGAAATACCGCCTGGGCGACCTGCGGGTCGAAAGCCACCCCACCAGTTGGGCTGCACCCAACGCCACGCTGATCGGCAATGTGCGCCTGCAGGCCGACGCCAGCGTCTGGTTCGGCGCCGTGCTGCGTGGCGACAACGAGCTGATCGACATCGGTGAGGGCAGCAATGTGCAGGATGGCACGGTGATGCATACCGATATGGGTTCGCCGCTTACCCTGGGCAAGGGCGTCACGGTGGGCCACAACGCCATGCTGCATGGTTGCACGGTGGGGGACTACAGCCTGGTTGGTATTAACGCAGTCATTCTCAATGGTGCGCGCATCGGCAAGCACTGCATCATCGGCGCCAATGCGCTGATTGCCGAAGGCAAGGAGATCCCCGACGGCTCGTTGGTGATGGGGTCACCGGGCAAGGTGGTACGCGAACTCACCGAACAGCAAAAGCGCATGCTCGAGGCCAGTGCGGCGCACTACGTGCACAATGCCCAGCGCTATGCTCGTGAGCTGGTGGTTGACGATGAATGACACGCCGGTGCGCCCGGTAGCGTCACCGTGTGTGAACATCTGCGCGCTGGATGAACAGGATATCTGCACCGGCTGCCAGCGCAGCGTGGCCGAAATCAGCCGCTGGGGGCGGATGAACGACGACGAGCGGCGCGCGGTGCTCAAGCTGTGCCACGAGCGGGCCTTGCAGACCGGGCTTATCCTCTAGTCGTTGCCTTCCTCGCATTCTGAGCTGTGCAATACCTGTGGAAGCAACTGT
>NZ_BCAV01000081.1:0-12898 GCF_001320125.1 Pseudomonas sp. NBRC 111119 | reverse complement strand
CTAGAGCTGTTAGCAACGACCTTTGTCGCGCTATACCTAACTGTGAATCTTGGGTACAGGCTAAGAATTGGCCAGGTGAAGTCCCGTGAAGATGCTTGAGGCGCGCGTACAGTTTGACTGCAGCCCAGCAATCATCGGTTCAGCCTTCGCCATGGATTGAGTTTTGACAAGCAGCAACGACTGAGCTCCTGTGCGGGACACAAAACCGGGCGTGCTCGCCAACTTTGAATGTATCATCAGTCGCTACGGACAGACGGAGACTCAGCATGGCAGTGCCCTCATATGCCGAAATCATGGAGAAGGTTCAGGAAGGCACGTTGATTGACGCCATCTTCAACAGCTACTGGAATAGCGATTACGGCGAGTATGGGCCGTACACCGATACACTCGCGCAAGTCCACAATGACGGCGCCATCGATTTGGTTGAGGGGGTGTCCGAAGAGTTCTTGAGCCGGTACACCGACATACGAAGAGCCATAGGCAAGATGGTCTATGCGAGTCTTTTGGGGAAGCTGAATATCGATCTGCCCACTTTACTTGATGTCATCGAGCGTCTGTACGAGCCAGTGGCTGACAGTGACGACGTTTCTCAGGTACTTGAAACCTGGTGTCATGATCGTTCAGACCGCGTTGAACAAATCTTCAAGTCCGTGGATGAGATGGACTCGCGCTGCGAGCGCTTCCAAGCGCTGACAGCAGCCATCTCGCAGGGCATGCGGTCGGATGCGCAAACGCATGGGCCAAGAGTCTTCGCTTATCTGTCCAACCCCAATCAGACTCTCAGGGATCAAGCCTTAGTAGGGCTTCGATACGCAAGGTACGATGACGACGAGAAATGGCTAAGCGCGATCAATGCTCTGAGAGCTACTGCCGAAGTAGACAGGTCAGACTCGCTCCGTGCAGCTCTGCTGAAAACTATCTTCTGCTGGCTTGAAAAGGCTCCGAAACCTGCTCATGTTGCTCTTCACGATCTCGCTTTCGAGATCTTGCTCCCTGTGACCCCAGCGGTAACTAAAGAAATAGCCTATACGCTTGCCCACCGCTCCAGCTGCCTCACGCCCCCGCTTTGGCAATCTTTGCTTAACGCGGTGGAAGGGGCCACGCTTCAGCCCTACGATTGCTCAAATTTAGACTTGTTCCTTGGGCGGTTGATTAATGCAGGCGGCGCCAATCATGCCCAAGACTTTCTGCAGAGTTTGTTTCTAAGAGATGACCAATCAGAGCACACGCTTAGCCAGTTCATCATGACGGTAGAGGAGCTGCTCAAGGGCAAACCAGGTGTGCTCAATTCATGGGTCGTAAGATGGCTTAGAACGGGAGATCAGCGACTCTGCACAGAGCTCCATAAAGGATTGCTGCTGGGCCAGGAAGAACCCCACCAGTTCGTCTGTGAAGGTTCTTCGTTTGACCTAAAGCCAGAAGAGTACGGCTTCATCGCGCGTAAAGCGGTGGGTAACTTTTTCGCCTACCCGATACCTCTGGCGACAATCCTTGTGTTGTTGGGCACAGCAGCTCCTTCGACGCAGCGGGCAGAGATCGGTGACCTGCTGTACGATCCTGTGCTGATTAACTATCCAAGCCTTGCCCAAGGTTGTCTAGCTCCTATGGCCAATGGTGATGGTTCGACAGCAGAAATGATCAGCGCTGCGATCATCCGCCTAAATCGCTATATGAATGGCATCGATAAAGCTAAGGGGTTGAAAGAACTCTTGCCTCCAGCACATCACCGGCAGATGGAGTTTGAGCGTTACAGTGATCAAGTTCAGCAGGCTATTGATGAAGGCAAGAAAGGGTCGTTCCTAGCTGATATATTCGTCGAACGGACTCTCCTTTATGGCAATGGACTCGTCAGTCTGAGGCCGGTTGACGGTAATTATAATACTGTCGAGACCAAGGCTACCCCATTCCAACACAATCTCGAAATCGCACGTCAGTATTTTTTTGCGCCCATTTCGCTGCGTAAGCAACTGTTCCTATACAGGATGGAGAGTCACTCGTGAAGCTCGTGTTTAAGCAATATGTCGCTTCGCTGCGCGAGCGTGATGAGCTCGATGTCGTACTGCCTGACCTATTAAGTGAGTTGGGCTACAACGTAATCTCACGCCCTGGTAGAGGAACTGACCAAGCGGGAGTAGACGTCCTTGCAGTTGGCCCTGCTGATGAAAACGGCAAAAAGAAACTGTACGCTTTCACCTTGAAAAAAGGAGACTTGACGCGTGACGGTTGGGATAGAACCAACCAGTCGTTGGTGAGTTCCGTAAGCGACATTGTCTTTGTCTACTTTCGATCCAGAGTGCCGCCCGAATTCAAAGACTTGGAAAAAGTAATTTGCATCTGCTTTGGAGGTGACGTCGATGAACCCATGCGCAGTCGCATGACAGGTCTCATGGCCGAACTTACGGAACGCTATGGCGTAAGCTTTGAGGAGTGGAATGGAGACAAGCTTGCTGACCTGTTAGCTGCAGGAACGCTGCGTGAGCAACTTGTTAGCAAAGATCTACGTGGTTATTTTCAGAAGTCGATCGCGATGCTCGATGAGCCGGAGGTTTCTTACGCAAATTTTGTTCCTCTGCTGAAGGGCCTGTTACTAAATGAGTCAAAGGGTCGAAAAAGTGACCTGAGTTCCCTGAGGCGCACATATATTTGCCTATCAGTTCTCTACGTTTGGGCGCGAGAGGCCAAAAACCTCGAAGCCCCATACAAAGCCAGCGAAGCAACAATTTTGCATGCCTGGGAATTTATAAGAACTAAAACGACAGGTGAAGAGTCAAGAAATCTGCGCAGCACTTTCGACGAGCTCATAAATTTGCACTTCAGAATTTGGGATGAGTACTATGGCGATAAAGTGATACCGATTATAGGTTTCAGGGACGCCGTTTCTGCGGCCGTGAGGCCCGACAGCCCAGTGGATACCAGTCTTAAGCTGTTTGACACGCTTGGGAGGCTCTCTCAACGAGGGCTGTGGATGCTTTGGAAAGCACAGCATGAGACAGACTCAGACTCGAAAAAATTACACCAAGCCAGTGCCAAAGAGCTGGCGGAAAATATCTTCCATCTGATCAACAATAACGACGCGCTTTTCAGCCCATGTGCGGACTCCCAGTCGACTGACATTGCTACAGCATTGCTTTTTCTTTCCCAAATTGAAGGGTTTCGAGAACTGATTGTTGGCTACAGCCAGGAAACCCTAGACCAGTACCAGTTTGCTTTTCGCTGTCATGATCGTTACCCAACTCACGTTTCTCGTTACCGTGATCTGATCTCTCATCCCCAGGAGAAAACGGAAGCTTATCGACAGTGGCACACATCAGGTAGTTCGTTGATCCCTCTGCTCATACTGTGGGCAACCATTGATGGTGCTAGCAACTACACCGAGAACTTCGTAGCCTTCGCAAATGAGTCTTTAAGGCACTGTAACCACCAGCTCTGGTTTGTCAGGCCAGATTCTGAAGAGCACCTGTATAAAAATGATCAGTCGCATGGCGCGGTTTTTACTGAAATCCCCATTACCGCTGACGGTGATCTCGCTATGAAACTGGTGGAGGCCGTATGCCTCGATGGAGAGGCATACTCTACTTTGTCTGTTATCCAGCATGGGTACGATCCCATCCTCGTAATGGCATGCCGGCACTACCGTCTTCCGCTTACCCCTCACGCCTGGATTCCAGCGTTGAAAAAGTTGAGGTCAAGCAGGTAGCAAGATTAGGTAACGTCTGGTTCTGGTTCCTCAGCAGGTGCGCTTTCGCCATTCGAACTGGTCGGGTGAGCATCGCCTGAGGCGTTGTTGCGTTGTGCTGACTGAGCCCAATAAACCATAGCTACCCATTTCAACATGAACCACCAGGCGTAAACCGCATCCGCAGAATAGAAATCATCGTCGTCCATCAGGCCATGAGCGAACGCGTTGCGTAGGTTCGGCCCGAATGCGCTGCAAAACAGGGCTTTCATCTCGAACACGATGTCGGCGCCGAAGACAGCATCGACACCCTCGACGTCCAGAAGCGTGCTCAGGCCATTCTCGTTCTCGATACCCTCCAAGTCAGTGTTGGAGGTTTTCAGTTCCGCGCCTTTCATGTGGAACCGAACGATGTTCTCCAGTTGCGGGATGAGGAAGTGCACTGCCATGCCAAAATCACCCACCATCCCCCAATACAGACCTTTGCCGACCATGAGCGCCCGCTCAGGCGGAACCAGAGCCGACGCCTTGGCAAGCCCAACCAGATCTTGCTCTTTGTAGCAGTGTTCGCGCTGCATAACGCCCAGTGCTGGGATCACGCCGCCTTGCACGGTGAGATTGCGTATGAAGCCGTGGTTTTTGACCATCTCTGCCCAAATGCGCTCCTCGTGATCTTGCGAGGGTTCAGCGCCTAATGACATAGGTTGGTCTTGGCGATCACACGCCCACCCTTGTCGAGGTATGTCGCGCCACTCAGCGCACCGATCAAGCCTACACGCAACGTGTTCAAAGCTGCCTGGCGAGCGCCCTCTTTCTTGGCAAATGGATACAGCGTGGCTAACGCATGGAGTGCTTCAATCGGGGACTTGCCCGAAACCTTTTCCAAGGCGTCATTGACCAGGTCTGATATGTCCGTAGGCGGCGATGAGATCATGCGCATCATCCCCACCGAACGATTGCCCGCATCTGCGATGCGTTGAGGCAAGCGAGTCAGTAGCACGGTCACGCCAAGCTGATTCCTGAATCTCTGCGGTACCATTCTGTAGATCTGCAACGCCTTTTCGAGGTTGTTCAGGGCGATCAACGGCTGCGCGCCCTCTCCATCTCCAAGCACCTCCGCTTCCGCCACCCACGTATTGGCGAGGGCTGCTGTCATACGGGCCGATGAAACAGGGTCTTTAGCAGCACGGTACGCGTCCATGCTCAACTCATAGCAACGCCGAGCCCGTAAAATATCACCGGCGCGCTCTGAGTTCCGGCCAACCTCCTCCAACCTGGACGGCAGATCAGCTGCTTGGCTGTGCACCACGCGATTCTTGAGTACCAAGGCCGCTATTGGCGCCAGCATGGGGGACGGATCTTCGAATTCTTTGTCGAGTGCCTCGAACAATCGATTCGATAGTTGCTCCGCGATGTCCTGGCCGGCTTTCCCGAGCCTTGGCGCCAGCATTAGCGCACGACCCCAGCAATCTTCCCCACCTCGCCACCAGGTATCTTCATTCAAGGGGACTGCCTGATACCCCGCCAAAGCCGCCTGAGCCTGCTTGATATGACGTCGTCCTGGGGTGATCCATAGAACTTCTGCAACGCGCGCCTTCACGAGGCCAGTATTGAGCTCATCCATCGCGGATTCGAGGAAGTCGAACTCGTCTCCCGTTACATCGGTGATGGCCAGTGACCGCTTGCCTTCCAGGATGGCGAAGGGCCTAAAGAGGTCGTTTGGATTAGAGGGGTTGAGCATCATGGAGCAAAGGTCGGACAGGAGCCAGAGTACCCGGGCTTGGGCGAACTCTTGTCTGGCCAGCGTTGTTCTTGCGGCGTCAGCCAGTGCATGCCAAATGTCGTCGTAGCGAGGTGCCACACCGTTCAGCACGGTGGCGAAATCAATGGCATGTAGTGCTTCTAGGGTGAGTGGTGTGGCTTCAGGGTAACGGTAGAAGTCTTGCGACACAGCGAATCCTCATGAGGGGCGATTTAGAGCGCCTTGCGTGCTCATAGCGTATATGAAGATAGAGCTGAACCGCGTGGTCAGACAGAGCAAAGCTATGCGGATTTTTTGAAGGGGCTGATTGAAGATTGCGATTGCACCGAAGCCTACGTGGAGCCCGGTTCACAAGCGTCAGGCTTCATAAGTTTGCATGCTCATACTTCACGCACGGTGAACTGCTGACCGCCTGTGAATTTTTAAAAAATCGGGGTCTTTGTTTGTAGTCAAAGCGTAAGCGCAGCCAAAGGCTGCGAAGAAGGCGATTTCCCCTCAGCCCCTGCGGGGCTATGCAAGTGGAGGCCTGGCAACCGAGGCCAAATCAGGAAACCGTCAGAAGCGAAAGCAAAATGGCAAAACCGAACGGCAAAACCGTCTGTGACCCTGGCAGATCACCTGCGCCAGTACATCACTACTCGCTTTTTTCTTGTCCTCAAATATAGAACTCCGTCTCGCGAAAAAATTTTCAAGGGGCATGCAGGAAAATAGTTTAAATACAGAACAAAGCACTGAAAACCTAGGTGAAACCAGTGGAAAGCTCTGCACTTGCTCTCCACCAGGCACGAGCGTATCGCCTGCTCAGGGGAGAGCCGGGTCTCAGCGTTGAACACCTGTGATCCCTCTGCTTGGTCGGAGGCAAGAGTGGCTGTGGTACGCTCTGATGCTCTACGTCGGGTCTTTCTGCCGCAACTGATGTGCGTGGGCCCTTCCACCTCTCCTTGGCCAGGAGCATTAATGTCGCTCAAAACAGGATTCGCCACTGTACTGAAAGCCATTCGCCTCAGCCGCGGGCTCACGCATAAGAACATGGCGGGTGCTAGCAGCCGTGGCTACATGCTGAAGCTGGAGCATGGGCTTTCAAGCCCAACGGTCGACAAGATGATAGCCATCAGTGAATCGATGGGGGTGAGTCCTCTGACTCTGTTCACATTGACGTTGAGCCTGGATAGCGACCAACCTGTTGATGCCCTCGTGCAGCGGCTCAAAGCTGACGTTGCAGACCTCGAAACCAAGGGCGTGCTCAAGAGCCTTGGCGTCTCGTCGCTTCCAGATGTACGCGCGACAAGTCCTGCTACTTCCCGCCGGCACAAAGTTGCCAGCAGCGCCTCTCAAGCCGAACTGTGCTTCGCTGAGTAGTAGGCGCCACCGCTTTGGAGTTAAAGCCCAAGCTCAATTGAGAGCAAGGTGTCCCTGAGTTCAGGGGGCACGGCTTGGTCATCGACAAGGCGTTTGAGCACGTGATAACTCACGTGAAACCGCAATTGCTGCCGGACGGGGATGTAACTGCTATCCGTGCGTGGCACATTCGCATGAGGCAGGGCTCGCTCAAGTACTGCGAAGGCGATGGCACCCACGTCTTGCTCGTAGATGCGAGTCAAACTGTCCAGGCCAGGTTTCCGGCGGTAGTTGGTCACTGCATCAGTCACTATCGACGTGAGAGCCTCGCGATAAAACGCAGCGGCGCAAACCCACACCTTCGTCTCCTGTTCTACCTTCAATCCCCTGCCCTCATGGCATTCATTCGGCCCGCAATATTCTGCGAAAGCGCGCTTGAGCGCCAGGACGCCAGTGGCACCTCAACCCTATCGGAAACCTTGAACATGCACATTCAACTGGATCTGAACCACAACGATCGCGACGCGCTGCTGCGCCACTGCCGGGAATTTGTTCCTTCGAGCGGAGACGCCCGCGAAGATTCCCGTCTGGCCGATGCCTTGGAAACGCTAGCCGTTGCGCTGGAGCAAGCCCTGCTCATGAAGCATGAGTGACGTCCTCCAACGCTGACTCCGCAAGGGCGATCAGGTGGGGCTACCGTGTGCCTGCCGTCATTGCGCCCCAAGGCCTCAATATCTGGCAAAAACGAATGAATGAGCCAGTATTGAACGACAAGCCCCAATCGTCACGGGTACAAATGTCTTCGCCCAAGCGATTAGCCGGGCGCTAGCGACTCCTGGGATTACAGGAGCATCACCACTTGGATAGAAATACTGTTATCCAGCAAATTGCAGCGAAGCATAATCGTACAGCCGCCCAGGTGATCATTAAGTGGCACTTAGACCAAGGGCTCATAGCGATTCCGAAGTCAGTAACCTCGGCGAGGATTACCGAAAACTTCAAGGTCTTCGATTTTGAACTACCGCCTGATGATGTGCAGTTCATCAATAGATTGAATCAGAACCGGAGGCTTGGCCCCGATCCGGAAACCTTTTCGTAAAGTCTGCTCCTCTCATTTAGGCGCTGGTTTCGGCGCCTTTTTTTCCCATTAAGATGAGAAGGGCTAAATCAAGCTCCAGCGCCAAGCTACTGGCCTCCGCCTAGGCGGGCTGCGCATGGTAGGTGCATTCAAGGCTAAGCGTCCTATCAGATTCATCCTCATGAAAATGAGTTATCGATGTTCAGGCATGCCAACATCCGTACTTTGCCATGCCATCTCGGCCCTTTTTCCAAGAAACCTGAATCATGGTGCATAAGAGACTGAGAGCGTTCGAAGCGTCCCGATCCTACGTGGCTACGAAAACGTCCCGAACCCGCAGGCTCTGCACTTTAACACGACGACAGGTTACTCAGCGCAGCGTCAATCAAATCGACAATTTGCGCGGGGGACTCAAGGAAGTGTAATTCCTCAGGCACTCCGCTATCTGCGAAGCACATGAAACCCCTTCCGCACCTAAAAACAGTGGCTCCAATTCGGATGGGCTCATCCGATTCTGAGACGATATGAGCCCGGAAACGCTCAAGGTCTTCCCGTGTCATTTCAAATGAGTCGACCCTATGCCAGTAGGTCGTTAACTTGATTGTTCCTTGCATGTACTTCCTCTTGTTGGGGGTAGGCACCCCTACCCTAACGAACTAGTAATTAAGCAGCCGCAGCCTTGCCACATTCTGAGCAGAAACGCGCTGAATTCGCGATCGGATGCTGGCACTGACTGCAGGTTTTGACGGTACGTGCCATGATCGCTTTCTGGCGCATGTAGGCCAGCTGAACAACGCATGGAACCGTAACCCTGTAGGCAGGACTGGCAAGGTCAGCGGCTGTCCACAGTGCAGTAATCGCCCACCCGACAGGCCCAATCGCAACACTTATACTCCTCATAAGCTGGCCCGTTGCTACAAACGAAAGCCCTTTGCCGAGAATGGCCTTAGCAATGGCATTCGCCACAATCGCTGCGATCTTGTAGGTGGCAAAGCCTCCAGCTTTCGCGGCGCAAATGGTGGCGATCGCTGCTGCTGGGCCTGCAGTCGAGTAACTTGCGACCCCCAGTTCATCCAAGATCGCTTTGCGTTCCGCATCAGTCATTTGCTCGAATGCACGAGACAGGATTTTTCCGAGAATCTCCTGCTCAATCACGCTGACGGGATCGTCTGCGAAATTGACCTTGAGGTGCTTGGCTACATCTCTGACGATTTCGTCATATGCAACCCCTTCTTTGCGGAACAGGTTGAGCAGCGAGTTGCCACCAAACAGGCGAATCTCTTTTGCGATCAGCTGATGATCGGACTCTGTATAGCGACCTGCATCACGGGCAGCCACGAGACGCTTGCAGACGTCACCATCCAACGCTAGTCGACCTTCCCCGTTGTCGGTGAGGTAATTCACAACAGCACTGATATCCTCGGCATCAGAGACCAATAGAATCGCCTCGATGCTGGAGGTCGACAGGATTTCATCAAGATTCATGGGCTACTCCCCGGTCAATGATCCGTGCACCCATCACAATGCACAGAGGTAAAAGATGTGTGTAGATGCCTTGCTCGAAATCCGGATGCGCCGGCATAGCAGCAGTGGCGAGAATGCCCTGCTGAACCCTCCTTCCCAAGATCGAATCAGAGCGATTTTCGACGCCCACGTACTTGGCCATACGTAGCACCGTGGCAGCCCGGGTCATACATAGGGCGGTTATTTTGCTCATTCCCTAGCGCCTCAATCATTGAGCTTATAGACTCGTTATTCCGCACATGACCGACTTCGAGCAGTGCACGTGCAAGCTGGAGCCAGTCCTCTTCACTCATCAGAAGCAGTGCTGGAGAAATGTTAAGCGCGGACGCCAAGCGGCAGAGTGTCTCAAGGTCAGGGTTGGCGTCGGTGTGCTGCGTCAGATACTTACTGATCGTGGATCGCGCAATGCCTGAGTCTTTGGAGAGGTGCTGCTGCGTCAGTTTCTTGGGCTCGCCATTCTCGGTGATGCCGGAAACCTGCATGGCACGAAGCAGGTTTGCGCTTAGCCCGCGTTGTGTCTTCTTGAGGATTTCGCTTCCTGGTGCGATAGCGTCTGTTGTCATGCGGCCACGTCCTTACTGGTGGCGCAATGATATCGTCCGCTTTTGACCTGTCCAGCACGAATGTCCTCTGACGCGGACAATCCACGGCGTGCACGTACTTTGTAGCGTACGGAGGACGTTGTGAGCTCAGGCACTCATCAGTGCTGGAAAGTGGAACAAAGTGTCTGACATGATCTTCTCGAACTTGCTGCATCCCGGTAGTAAGGTCGTTAAGGAAATCGAAATGACTCATGTAACACTGTCGCTTGACATTGAAAATGCGAACGCTGTTCGCAAGAAGGCTTACAAGTTTTTCGCCGAAGAAGAGTGAGTGAAACTGGATAGCATCGATACTGTTTGGGTGATTGACTACCCAGAATATAATTTCAACTATTCTGAGGATGTACGAAAGATCCATTACAATATCGCAAAAACGCTAAAGCAGTGCACCAAAGATTTGGACATCGAGCGCATTAATTACATGATTCAAGTAGGTGACCGCCAGGCGATTCAACGCCAAGTAACCTACCAGTTTGGGGTTGCGGAAGAGAAGGCTTACGTAAAGTAGGCGAGATGACCGAGGGGCTGCTATCGCAGCCCCTTGATATATCTAGCAGTAATCCAGCTTATCCATGGTTCATACGCAATGAACGCTCTCAATTTTTTGGCGATTATTCCCACTTCCAAAATCCGGGGCACATAGCCCCCTTGCTGAAGGCCATGCTGCGGATCGCCACAATAACCTACGATCACGTTTGGAGCAGTCGTGCGCGAGCCCCGCTTGTTTGAGCCGCTATCAGGCTGAGCGCCAACATGCCTTTAGCGCCTGGTGCGCTTAGCAAGCGTCAACCAGACTTTACTCATATGCTGTCCCAACCTCTTCCAGCATTTTACTGTGCCACTCCAGCAGTACCGCGCCAGCCTCACATGCCACACGCTCATGCCTGGATAGCTGAGCGAGAATCTCAACCGCTACGACCTCTGGCTCATCTGTCGCTTGAAAGGTCAAGTAGCCCACGAGAAGAGCATGAACTTCCTGCTGAAGGTCTTCGTAGAACGCGGAAATCTGGCCACCTGAACAGTACCGAATCAATTTAAGCAATTTGTTTTGTGCAAATACGCTGACGGGATAGCTATCATTGAGGTAGCCGAGGGAGCACAGGGTCAACGCTTCTCTGATGAGCTTTTCGCCCCGTTCAGGCGTGTCATAGGGCCGGGTGAAAAAGCGCTTCACAACCACCTTTGAGCTGTCGTACCTCTGTATCATGAAATTCCTTGGATGACGGAGGGAAAAGACGATTCATATTGAGCCGCAAAACCCTACACTCCACAACCCGAATTCAGGACGCGAAATCGCCGTTCCTCTCCTGCTCACCTTTCATTGAAGCTGTCGGCTACGTCTGCCCACAGAGCGTTACGCTGTGCGGGTACTATCGATAGGCAGACACCAGGGTGCCGACCTCTCGAACAGTCGCGAGAGCAAAGAAGGTCGCCACCCCATTGGCATCCGCTACTCACACCGCAGAAAGTCGAGAGTCTATCAGGCGAAAATGCCATCGGCCTGAGCATCATCTCTCTGCCGTAGGGCTTTCCAGGCAAAACGAACTCCAGAAACTGCGACCGCATAGGGTGGGCTGTCTTGTCGCCCTTTTTGAAACCGCGTAGAGGGGGGAGTCAGTATCCGTGTCCGCTGGACAGCCGTAATGGCACTGGGCTACCGTTCGATCTCACGGACTTTACGGTTCATACCCGTCGTAGGGACACGGACATGATTGACGAGCTTCAAGCCAGCAAATCTTGCTACTTCTACCGCCAAAAAGCACCGATCACAGCAGTCGCGATCACAGGCTTGTTCCGAGCAATCAGAGCAACCCACACGTCCCCCTCGAACAACCTTTTCTCGTTCATTCGAGAGCCACAAGGAGCATCCTTCTGGTCTGCTCTGTCCTTCCAGTTCGACAAGACACCCGCTTTCCTACCTGGCGCAGATGATGTGATCGATCGGGTAACCGGGTATTTGCTGATCGTGGAGCACCGTGATTACGTCGCCATTTTCAAATCCCAGCTCGAAATCCCCGCTGATTTCGCAAAGCGTCACCTGCAGCGTATCAGCGCTCAGGATGTCGATCGCGGGCTCACCAGCGAGGCCTCCGTTTTTGCCAAGGTTCGGCTACGGCATATGACGTTGTCTCGCTTTGCGTTGCGAAGCAAAACGCTCGAAGGCGAGAATTTGCAGAACAATGTGGGCATGGCCTCCTCGGCTCGATTTGCCCCTCTGGGCTATAGCTTTACTGAAGCGGACGAGCACTTCTCTACGACACCGCGAACCGGTCGAATTTCGCTTCGGGCAGATCGTGCTGGATATCTGGGAATGGTTGATTTTGCGTGCAGTATCATCGACCGCCTGCAGCCTCGAGCTGGAGGGCCATCGTCGTCTCCTTTCCTGGAAGCGTTCGCGCGACCACTGGAGTTATCGGATCTGACGGCCAACCCTACGCAATTGGCAGTAGACACCGCCATCCTTGGGCAGGCCATCTTTGATGACAAAATCATCCGCTTGGTGAAGCGGGATGGCGGGGTCTATCGAGAGCTGCCGAAGCTGGAGGTCGACCCGATACTCGCCGAGCTGACTGAGGTGTTGGGGGTCGCTAAAAACGTCAACGGTAAACTGCTGCTGTCAAAACTTGCGACAGGCGTTGAAGTCGGTGAGATCGCTATCAACAAAACACGAATCGCCCTGAAACGCCTCACGCTCCCGTTGCTCGCTGATGTTTACGTAGAAGACACCCAGTTTGCCCTCGGGGCGGACGAAGATCGCGTCCAGCTTAAGCAGTTCATCGACAAACAAGATACGTTCATCATTCTGTTCGACGAACCACGGTTTGCCTACCTGGACGGCAGCCTTTACCAGGACGACTCCTTGATCAACGGAGGCAGTCAGTTCCTTGGTTACCTGTTCGAAAATGCAGAACTCGCGG
>NZ_BCAV01000080.1:0-13460 GCF_001320125.1 Pseudomonas sp. NBRC 111119 | reverse complement strand
CAGCCGGGTTCGTATTGGGCGTGAGTTGCTCGAAGTTACCACCCGTTGCACCCGTAATATTCACGCTGACGGTCGAACCGTTGTTGTAAACATCGTTCGGCGGCGTCTGGAAATCGACGCTAGCCTGGGTTTTGCCAGCCTCAACGGTAATCACCTGCCCGTTGGACAAAGTGACGGTCACCGGGGTCTGGCCTGGGTTGCTCAGCGTAACGGTGTAAGTGATCACACCGCCCTCGGTCACCGACGGGGTGGCTGTCAGCGTCGCGGTTGTGGTGTCGATGGTATCGGTAACCTGGGTTACCGCAGGGTCTTGCGGCAAGGTCACAATCAACCCGCCACCGCCGGCGGTACCGGTGACAACCGTAGAAATCTGACCGCCATCGACATAGGGCGTGTCATTCGGAGGGATCACAACATTGACACTGCCGGTTGTTTGACCGGCAGGGATGACGATGACCGCACCATTGGACAGGGTGACCACCAGGTCGCTATTGGGAGCCTGGCCAACGGTGGCGGTATAGACAATCACCCCGCCCGCTTCAGTAATGGAAGGCGTGGCGCCCAGCACCAGGTTAGTGGCGACATCCCCGGTCGTGCCGGGCGTGGTCGCACGGTTGTTGGCAGTGGTGTCCGCGCCGCCAACATCCTGGCGATTGGCTTCAGCAGCGAAGCCAAGCCCCTCGGTGGGGAAGCCAACAGTCGGGTCAACGGTGCCTGCCGTCTCTTCCAGCATGACGAAGCTGTGGCCACCGCCCGCTGCACCGCCACCGGCTGCCGTAGGGCCTGCCGCAGTGGCTTCCAGGTCGGTGGTGGGGTCGACACCCGCTGCGATCGCTTGCTGCAACTCTGCTACCGAAGGTGCGGCCTGCGCAGCGGCCTGGCCCAGGTCGGTGCTGCTATCAGGCGTGTCGGCACTCCACTGGCTGTCGCGGCCCAGGTCGAGCAGTCGGCCATCTGCCAGCTCAAGCGTTACTGCACCACCAGCGCCAGTGAGCACCTGCTCGCCGGCCAGAAGTCGATCCCCCTCGATCAGTACACGCCGGATGCCTTCTGGGGATACCGCAATAACCTGGCCGACAATACTTTTGACGATGGCTACAACGCTGCTCATTGGACTCTCCGTGTGACCCTGTAGGGGTACTTCCGTGCCAGAGCGGCAATCGTGGCCACCTGATCTGGAATGATGTCGATATTCACTTGACGCATTTTGACGTCAATATTTCGTCTATAACTGCCAGCGATTACACAACTGCCAAACTATTGACCTTATTATGGCCATCCTAAACAATCGGTTAGGTAATGTCACATTGATATTTTACCTTAGCCAAGCGTTTCTCAACGGCAACTGCCTTGGGTCACGAAAAACAGCTGCATCGCCCACCACACGGGGGTTTAGCGGCTTAGAAATCCGAGGATTAGCCACCGGGTTACCGTCCGTCGGGTTCCATCAGACCATAGGCGTCAATATAAGGTCATTTACGTTTATTCACCGGCCCAATATACGCACGGCTAGCACAAAGCTTGCCGATTCATCACCCAGTGGGCTGCAGCCCCACGCCACTTGTCGGCACGTAAACACGCTGCCGCAAATCAAACGAGCAGAGCGGAATCACGTATATAAGGTTGTCCAGGTGGGGGTGAAGCGCGTGATGATTATCGAATACAGGTTGGTGCAGACGCTGCATTTAATAGATGAATTTTGACTAATCGATTACCAAAAGGCGTCAGCAAACCAGCGCCTGTTAAATGACATCAGCTATTCTGGACACGAGCGATGTCGCCATGGCCTTTTGCTAGCTATGCTGACACCCGTGAACGACGTGCGAGTGCTTCAGAAATGAAACATTTCAGGGCCATCCGACGTCAGGTAGTTAAGTGAACGAGACAGCTGTTTACTCAAGATGGATTCAAAGCGACCATTGCCAAAATTTTGCCACGGCGATGAACATCGCCCGGCGCTGATACGCCGCAACACCACTGAACGTCAGGGTTGCCAGCCTGCAGCATTAAGGCAGCACGCCCACCCCTACCCACCACAAGGATGAAGAGAGCGCCGCGTGGAATCCGAAGTCAGTCGAGTCGAACTCAACCACGATCCACGCAGCCAGCACGACGATCCCCTGCTGGATAGTCTGTTGAGCCTGTGTGTGTTGCACCAAAAGCCCGCCAGCCGCGTGATGTTGACCACGGGCCTGCCGTTGCCAGCGCAGCGGCTGAGCCCTGAACTGCTGCCCCGTGCGGCCGCCAGGGCTGGGCTGCAAGGGCGCCTGCTGCAGCGCAAGCTGGAGCAGATCCCGAGCATCGCCATGCCGGCCATGCTGTTGCTCAAAGGCGGGCGAAGCGCGGTTCTGCTTGGCTGGGAAAACGAGGACACTGCACGGCTGCTGCTTAGCGAAAGCGATGGCGGCGAGGTACACATCAGCCGCGAAAAACTCCAGGATGACTACAGTGGCCGGGTGTTCTTCGCCCAGCCGCAGCACAAATTTGACGTCAACCACGGCAACCTCATTCCGCGTGCGAAGTCCTGGTTCCGTGACACCCTGCTGCGCAGCAAATGGCTGTATATCGATGCTATCGCCGCCAGCCTGGTGATCAACTTGATTGCCCTGGCCGCTCCGCTGTTCGTGATGAACGTGTATGACCGGGTGGTCCCCAACCAGGCAACCTCAACGCTGTGGGTGCTGGCGATCGGGATCGCGGGCGCTTACGTGTTCGACCTGATCCTCAAAGGGCTGCGCGGGTTGTGCCTGGACCTTGCCGGCAAGAAGACCGACCTGATCATCTCTGCCACGCTGTTCGAGCGTATCGTCGGCATGTCGATGAAGTATCGCCCTGCCAGGGTCGGTAGTTTCGCCCAGAACATCCACGAGTTTCAGGGCCTGCGCGACTTCCTGGCATCGCTGACACTGACCAGCCTGATCGACCTGCCCTTCACGGTACTGATCCTGATCGTCATCGCCATCATCGGCGGCCATCTGGTGTGGATCCCGATCATCGCCTTCCCGTTGGCGCTGAGTATTGGCTATGCCTTGCAGCGCCCTTTGATGGCGACCATGGAGCGGACCATGGCATTGGCCTCCGAGCGCCAGTCCAGCCTGATCGAAACCCTCGCCGGGCTGGATGCGGTCAAGGTCAACAATGCCGAGAGCGAGCGCCAGTACATGTGGGAACAGACCCTCGGTACCCTCAGCCGCCTGGAGCTGCGCGTGAAGGTGCTGTCGAGCCTGGCCATGAACATCACCCTGTTGATTCAGCAACTGGCGGGTGTGGCGATGATCTGCGTGGGCGTCTACCTGATCATCGACGGCAACCTGAGCATGGGCGGCCTGGTGGCCTGCTACATGCTCAGTGGTCGCGCGCTGGGCCCGCTGGGCCAGCTGAACGGCCTGTTGGCACGTTACCAGCAAGCCAAGGTGACCATGGTTTCTACCGACCACATGATGGAGTTGCCACAGGAGCGCAACTTCGAAGAGCGGCCACTCAGCCGCCGAGTGCTGCAGGGTAGCGTCGAGTTTCGCGGGGTGGACTTCACCTACCCCAACCAGCAGAACATGGCGCTGAAGAACATCAACCTGACCATTCGGCCCGGCGAGAAGGTCGGCATCATTGGCCGCAGCGGCTCAGGCAAGAGCTCTTTGGCCAAGTTGATCGTGGGCCTGTACGAGGCTGATGGCGGCTCGCTGCTGGTAGATGGTGTGGACATCCGGCAGATCGACGTCAGCGAGTTGCGCCACAACATTGGCTACGTGCCGCAGGATATCCAGTTGCTGGCAGGCACCCTGCGCGACAACCTGGTGAGTGGCGCGCGCTACATTGACGACGAGATGATCCTGCAAGCCGCCGAACTGGCAGGTGTGCACGAGTTCGCGCGGCTGCACCCTGATGGCTATGAGCTGCAGGTAGGCGAACGTGGGCAGAACCTGTCCGGTGGCCAGCGGCAGAACGTGGCGCTTGGCCGTGCGCTGCTGTTGAACCCGCAAATCCTGCTGCTGGACGAACCGACCAGCGCCATGGACAACACCGGCGAGGAGCGCCTCAAGCAGCGCCTGCAGGCGGTGGTGGAAAGCAAGACGGTGCTGCTGGTGACTCACCGTGCATCACTGCTTTCGCTCGTGGATCGGCTGATCGTGATCGATCGCGGGCAGATTGTTGCCGACGGCCCGAAAGCCGCGGTCATGGACGCGCTGAAGAAGGGGCAGATCAGTGTTGCGTAAGCTGGATTTCGGGCAAATCAAGGAAGGCATGCGGCGCTACTTCAAGGGCAGTGACTCGCTGGGTGGGCAGCCACTTCCCGAGGTCAACAAGGCACTCATCGAGGATGCCCCGCGGGTCGTCAGGTTGACCATATGGGGCGTGATCCTGTTCTTCGTGTTCTTGATCATCTGGGCCAGCGTGGCGCCTATCGATGAAGTAACCCGCGGCGAGGGCAAGGCGATCCCCTCCTCCAAGGTGCAGAAAATCCAGAACCTGGAAGGCGGCATCGTGGCGGAAATTTTTGCCAAGGAGGGCCAGATCGTCGAAGTTGGCCAGCCCTTGCTGCGCCTTGATGAAACGCGCTTCGCCTCCAACGTGGGCGAAACCGAGGCCGATCGCTTGTCCATGGCCCTGCGTGTGCAGCGCCTGAGCGCTGAGGTGGACGACAAGCCACTGCAGATTGACGAAGAGCTGCGCAAAGCCGCACCCAGCCAGGCGGCCAGCGAGGAGTCGCTGTACCAGAGCCGGCGTCAGCAATTGCAGGACGAAATTGGCGGCCTGCAGCAGCAGTTGGTGCAGCGCCAGCAAGAGCTGCGCGAGTACAGCTCCAAGCGTGCCCAGTACGCCAACAGCCTTGAGCTGCTGCGCAAGGAAATCAGCATGTCGGAGCCCTTGGTGGCGACCGGAGCGATCTCCCAGGTAGAGGTGCTGCGCCTGCGCCGGGCGGAAGTGGAAAACCGCGGCCAACTGGATTCCACCGCCCTGGCCATACCCCGTGCCGAGGCGGCCATCCGCGAGGTACAGAGCAAGATCGAGGAAACCCGTGGCAAGTTCCGCAGCGAGGCGCTTACCCAGCTTAACGAAGCGCGTACCGAGCTGAACAAGGCCACCGCCACGAGCAAGGCACTGGATGACCGGGTGCACCGGACCATGGTCACCTCGCCGGTGCGCGGTATCGTCAAGCAATTGCTGGTGAACACCATTGGCGGTGTGATCCAGCCGGGCAGCGATATCATCGAGGTCGTGCCGCTGGACGACACGCTGGTGATCGAAGCGAAGATCCTACCCAAGGACATTGCCTTCCTGCACCCGGGCCAGGAAGCGACAGTCAAGTTCACCGCGTATGACTACACCATCTACGGCGGGCTCAAGGCCAAGCTTGAACAGATCAGCGCCGACACCATCACCGATGAAGACAAGAAGACCACCTACTACCTGATCAGGTTGCGCACCGATCGCAGCCACCTTGGCACCGACGAGAAACCGCTGCTGATCATCCCCGGGATGATTGCAACGGTGGATATCATGACCGGCAAGAAAACCATCATGAGCTACTTGCTCAAGCCCATCATGAAGGCCCGCTCGGAAGCACTGCGCGAGCGCTGACAGGCTGTGCAAAGGGCCGCATTGCGGCCCTTATGCGGCGCTAGGCCGCTAATGCACGTAATGGCTAGTACTTATCGCCAGGGTGCAGGTTCACCCACCAGTTGCCCCTGGATACCCCCTACCCCCATTTCGCATAGCACGAGGCGCTCGCCTTCGGTTTCCACACGTTCGGCAATGAGCGGCAAGTCGATGCTGTGGGCAGCGCGCTGGATGGCCTCGATGAACAGGCGCTTGTGCTGCTCCTCATCGATATTGCGGATGTAGCTGCCGTCGATCTTCAGGTAAGCCAGCCCCAGGTGCGACAGGTTGCCGATCATGCTGAAGCGGCCGCCAAAGCGCTGCAGCGCCAGGCCGAAGCCCAGCGCGTGCAGGCGCCGCGTCAGCTGTTCCAGGGCAGGCTGGTCGGGCAACTGCTCTTCGCCAATCTCGAACACCAGGCGCGGGCCCAGGGCTACGTTGTGGCCCAGTAATTCGAAAATGCGCTGCAATGCCTTGGGGTCGGCCAAGGTGGCGGCGGAAAGGTTCAGCGCCAGCACCTGGTCATGCCCACGCAAGTGGGCCAGTACTTTTTCCAGCACCAGCAGGTCCAGGCGCGGCATCCAGCCAAAGCGCTCGAGCCAGGGCAGGAAGCGGCCGGCCGGCAGGGCCTCGCCTTCACGGTCTTTCAGGCGCGATATCACCTTGTGATGAAGCACGCGCTGCGCGGTGGCGCAATCCACCACAGGCTGGAAGAACAGGTCGAAATGGCCATTGCGGAACGCCTGGTCGAGGCGTTCATGCCAGTCGTGCTGGCTGTCTGCGGCAACAGCAGCCACCCCTTGCTCCAGGCACACCCAGCCAGGGGTTGGCTGGTTTTCTGCGCGGGCCAAGGCTTCGTCGGCGAGCTTGAGCAGCGCCTGCGGTGCGTCGCCGGGGGTGTAAGGCGCCAGGCCGATACAGGCCACGGGGTTGATGTCGCTGGCACCGGTTTCGTGCAGGCTCTGCAAGGTGGCTTCCAAGGCCTGGGCAAGCTGAATGGCCTCCTCATGCACCATGCCTGGGGCCAACACCGCAAACTCCCCCCCGCGGCTGCGGGAGATCAGGTCGTTGGTTTCCGGGTAGCTGCCACAGGTGCGCCGCAACTGCTCGCCCACAGCCTGCAGCAACTGGTCGGTACGTTGCCCGCCCAACCGCGCGTTCAGCCCGGCCAGGCCTTGCACACGCAACAACAGCAGGTAGCCTGCGCGGGCTTCCTCCAGGTTGCTGACCCGGGCGTTCAGTTGCATCTCGAAGTAACGGCGGTTGGACAGCCCGGTGAGGGTGTCCTGATAGGACTCGGCACGCAGCCGCTCACTGCGCTCGGCCTGTTCGGTGAACAGGGCCTTGAGCTTCTCGACCATCTGGTTCATGGCCTGCACCACGCGGCGCAGCTCCGGTGTGCGTGGCAGCTCTTGCAGGCTCAGGAATTCACGGCGGGCAATGGCATGGGATTGTTCGACCATGTAGTCCAGCGGGCGCAACTGACGGCGTAGCAGCAATGCGCCAAGCACGGCACTGGCAGCCCCGCACAGCAGCAACCAGCTCAGGCTGCCCAGGGCGCTTTGCCAGAGTTTGGCAATGGCGAACATCGGGTGGCTTATTACCTCCACCCGGGCCGCCTGTTGCCAGCCACGGCTGACGATGGCGTCGCCGCCGGCAGCCTCCAGGCCTATCAAGTGCACAAACCAGCGCGGCACGCCACCTGGGTCCGGCTCGGCGTGACGCTCCACCAGTACGGCGTTGGAGGCCAGGTCGACGACCTTGATGCTTGCATAGTAGCCACTGTCGAAGATCGAGCTGACCATCAACTCGGTCATGGCCGGGTCGTCGATGTTGGGCGTGAGCGACAATGCCAGGGCGGTAGCCGCATCCTGGGCGTGCGAGCGCAGCTGGTTGACGTACTGGCTGCGCGAGCTTTCCAGGCTGACCATGAAGCTGCCACTGAAGGCGACCACCAGGAACAGGCAAATAGCCAACAGCAATTGTTTGAACAGTGACATTTGTGCTCCTTCAGTAAACCGGTTCGGCCGGGAAGCCTTCGGCCTGCATTTTCTTCAACAGGTCTTGCCAGCGCGACAACCGCTTGGTATCGCCGACCTTCTTGTTACCAGCAGCCCCGGTGAGCCACAAGCCTTCACCATTGAAAGCGTAGACCGGCAGCAGGTCTGGGCGCTGGCTAGCCGGCTTGATGGCGTCCATGAGGCTGTCCAGGACCAGAGGTTGGGCCTGGGGTGTCGAATAGTAAGTCAGTACCATGTGCGCGCGGTTCTGTCGCAGCGCCTTGACGTAGGTGATGCGCAGCTTTTCGCTGGGAATGCCCATACGCCGAAGGCTGAAATACTTGGCGATTGCGTAGTCCTCACAATCCCCTGCCCCCTTGATCAGGGCCTGAACAGGGGTAGCCCAGTAATCGACCTCACCCCACAGGTCGATGTCCTCTACGTAACGCAGTTGCTGGTTGAAGAACCGGTTGACCACTTGCAGCCGCTCAAGCTCGCTGCCTTGTTTCTGGGTCGCCATCAGGTTCTGCCAGGCATCGATACGCGCTTTGCCGGCACCGAGCGGGCCATAGAGGGCCTCGGACTTGCGGCTGATCTGTGCGAAATCCCAATCAGCGTGCAGGCCGCCCAGCAGCATGCCGCCCAGCAACGCAGCCAGGGCGATACGGTGCAGCACGGTTTTGAGCATCGGGGAGATCGCCACAGCCAAGCCCTGTCCCGGCCAGTCGAAAGCTGCGATGGTGCGGCCTGTCAGCGCAAAAGACAATGGCACATCGAAATCATCCATCCGCCTGTCAGCCAGGCTGCATTCTGGCCCTACATCTTCATTTGCATTACTTCCTTTGCAGGGCGACTTACTCCACCATAGCCGCGCTTTGGGGCAGTGCGCTGATAGCCGCAGGTTTGACATGCCCACAAGCCGTAACTAGCTTCATTGGATCCAACTTTTTGTGAACGTTAAGGCAGGCGTTTTGTGGCCGAGAAAATAAAACTGAGCAACGTGCTGACCAGCGAACAGCTGTTGCCGCACCTGGCCCGTGGCGTAATCGAGGAACGTCTGCGCAGTGCCATTCTGGACGGCCGTTTGCCGCCTGGCACCGCGATCCGGCAGCAGGAGCTTGCAACCCTCTATGGCGTCAGCCGCATGCCGGTACGTGAGGCGCTGCGGCAGTTGGAAGCGCAGGCGCTGTTGAATGTGCAGATGCACAAGGGTGCCGTAGTTGCGCCGCTGATCGGCGAAGACGCGGTAGACGCCTATACCTTGCGCGTGCTGCTCGAGAGCGAGGCTTTGCGCCAATCCATCCCGCTGCTTGAAGGCCAGGACATCGCCAATGCACGCCGCTATATCCAGCAGTTGGAGAACGAAACCCGGCATGCCGAGATCGCTCGCCTCAACCGCCTGCTGCACATGGTGCTGTATTGCCGCGCACCGAACCAGAAGCTGCTGCGCCTGATTGATAACGAGCTGAACCAGGAGGAACGGTTTCTGCGGTTTCACCTGTCCTCCATGGGCCTGGGCAAACTGACGCAGGACGACCATACGGCACTGGTAGACGCCGCCAGCGCCAAGCGGGTCAACGAGGCTATTGCAGTACTGGAGCGCCACCTCAACGGCGCTGCAATTGCAATTCGCAGATACTTGGACAGCCAAAAGCTTCGCCAGGCGTGATCGCAGCGTTCCTATAGGCCGACAAGGTTGCAAAATGCGGTCACCGGCGGAACAATGAGACTCGTTATCATTAAAGCCTCTATGGCACCGCCGCCAATGCCCAGCAACGAACCTGTCCAAGCCCTCTATCAAGACCACCACGGCTGGTTGTATGGCTGGCTGCGCCATCACCTGGGTAGCGCGGCTGATGCTGCCGACCTGGCGCAGGACACCTTCGTGCGGCTGTTACAGCGAAGCGAGCATCTTCATCTGCAAAAACCCAGGGCGTTCTTGCGCACTGTTGCCCGCGGGCTGGTGATCGATCATTGGCGCCGAGAAGAATTGCACAAGGCCTATCTGGAGGCTTTGGCCCATCTACCGCAGGCTCACGCGCCCAGTGCCGAAACCCAGGAATTGCTGCTGGAGCTGCTCGAGCGCATTGCTGTCATGCTCGATGGCCTCAAGCCCAAGGTCCGTACTGCATTTCTGCTGGCCCAGTGCGAGGGCCTCAAGCACAAGGAGATTGCGCAGCGGATGGGGCTTTCCGTGCGTACCGTGGAGCGTCATATCGCTGACGCGCTCTATCACTGCTACCTGTTGCGCTACGACATGCAATGACCTGCGCTCCCCCAGATGCAAAAACGGTGAGGCAAGCCATTACGTGGAGGGTCGCGCTGCGCGAGCATGGCAATGACCCTGCTTTTGAGCAGCGCTGCATGCAGTGGCGCAGTGCTTGCCCGAACCACGAGTTGGCCTGGCAACGGGTTGTCCATCTCGATCAGGAACTGGACCTGCGGGCGGTCCCTGCTGCCGGTCTAGCCCTGCGCACCTTGGAAACCAGTCACAAACGTCTTCAGCGCCGGCAGGCCTTGAAGCTGTTGGGCGGGCTTGCCATGGTGGGTTCGGCCGCCTGGCTGGCCAAAGACCTGGACCTTATCAGCCCATGGTCATCGGACTACGCGACCGCAACGGGCGAGCGTAGGCGCATCACCCTTGCCGACGGTACACGCCTGCAGCTCAACACCCGCAGTGCAGTAGATGTGGCGTTCAATGGCCAGCAACTGGTGGTGAAGTTGAGGCGCGGCGAGCTGATGCTCGATTGTCGGCAAACCCTGCACCCACAGTTGCCAGTACGCGTATATGCCAAGGACGCGCTGCTGCAGGCGTTCGATAGCCGCGTCGCGCTGCGCCTAGAGGGTGACTGCGCCCATGCCAGCTTCAGCCACGGCCGGCTGGCAGCCCAACACGCCGAGACGGGCGGCTGGCAATGGCTGGAGCCGGACCAGGCCTGGCGGGTAACGCATGACGGCGCACAGCGAGAGCAGCCTGCCAGCATGGATGCACTGGCCTGGACCGAGGGGTTGATAGTGACTCGGGACATGCGTCTGGCCGACTTTCTTGCGCAAGTCAGCCGCTACCGCCATGGCTATCTGACCTGCAGCGACAACATTGCAGACATGCGCTTGTCGGGTGTCTTCCGCCTCGATGACCCTGAGCAACTGGTGCGGCTGCTACCCCGCACGCTGCCGGTGCAACTGCGCGAGCTCACGCGCTTGTGGATACGGGTGGAGCGCCTGAGTTAGGCAGCGCTTCCGGAAGATGGCGGGTTTTTTATTCTGGTCCGGCTAGGACATTGAAGCGCCCTCTGCCCTATTCAATTCACGGACTCCTACATGCCTATCGCCACGAAGTACACGCTGCCCTGCAACGCGAATGATTTTCGACCTGTCCTGCAATCAATACTGGGTAGAGCCGTACGCGCAGCCTTGTTCGGCACCGTCCTGGGCGTAGCGGCCACGCCACTGCTGGCCGTAGCGGACGGTACACCAGTGGTTATCCAAACCTATGCGATCGCACCCGGCCCACTCGATGAGGCACTCAACCAGTTCGCCAGGCAGGCTGGCATTACCCTGTCGAGCACACCGCAACTTACCCGCGGCTTGCAATCCAACGGCCTTAAAGGCCAGTACGGCACTGAACAAGCCTTGCGGCACCTCCTGGCAGGAAGCGGGCTGGTAGCCCTGAGCCAGAACGCACGCAATTACGTCTTGCAGGCACAACCGCAAGAAGCCGCACTGGCGTTGCCCGATACCGATGTGCGCAGCTTCACCCTGGGTAATGCATTGGGCAGCATGGAGGGGTACAACGCCACGCATAGCCAGGTTGCTACCAAGAGCAGCATGCCGCTGGTGGAAACCTCCCAGTCAGTGTCGGTGGTCACCCGTCAGCAGATGGATGACCAGGGGGCACAGACCGTGGCCCAGGCCATGCGCTATACACCCGGTGTGCTGACCAACCCCTACGGGGCAACCCACCGCTACGACTACGTGGCCATGCGCGGCTTCAACGATGGCTCTGTGGATAACATCTACGTAGACGGCCTGAAGTCCATGGGCGACAACGGCACCTACAGCACCATGCAGGTAGACCCGTATTTTCTTGAGCGCATCGACATACTGAAGGGCCCGTCATCGGTACTGTATGGCCGCAGTTCGCCAGGTGGCCTGGTGGCGTTGACTACCAAGAAGCCTCTGTTCAGCCCCTACCATCAGGTTCAGGCCTCCGTGGGTACTCAGGGGCAGCGCGGCATGGGGTTCGACTTCAGCGGGCCTGTGGATGACGACAAGCGCATTGCGTACCGCCTGACAGGCCTGGCAGACGGTTCAGACACTCAGTTCGATCACAACAAGGAAGAGCGCTACGCACTTGCACCGTCGCTGAGCATGGACTTCACGGAAGACACCTCGCTGACCCTGCAGGCGTACCTGCAGCACGACCCCAGCGGGGGCTACCATGGCGGCAACCCGGCAGATGGCATGCTGCACAAGCGCAACGGCTTGCGCTTGTCGGACCACTTCTTCGAGGGTGAACCGAACATCGATCACTACGAACGCACACAGCAGTCGTTCAGTTATCAGTTCGAACACCGGTTCAATGACGTATTTACGGCACGGCAGAACTTCCGCTACCAGGATTCCGATGTCTCGATGGACCAGGTGTATTCGGCCGGTTGGGCAGGCAACGAGGGCACTGTACTGAACAGGGCCTACACCGGCGGTGACGAACGTCTGCATTCCTACATCATCGATAACATGGTGCAGGCAGAGGTGTTCACCGGGGCCGCCAAGCACACCTTCCTGTTGGGTACCGATTTTCAGCGTCGCAAGGCCGATGTGGCATGGCGCTATGGCTCGGTTGACCCGCTGGATGCCGGTAACCCCCAGTATCGCAATGGCAACCTGCAGGTCGTAGGGGAGAACCGCTATCAACGGCGTTTGCAACAGACGGGTGTGTATTTGCAGGACCTGGTGGAACTGGATCAGTGGCGGTTTTCTCTCGGCCTGCGACAGGACTGGGTAAAGGTATCCGAGCGTGATCGCGACAGGGATACCAAGGCCAATGATGCGCGTACCAAGTTCACTACCCGTGCAGGTGTTTTGTACCTGTTCGAAAACGGGATCGCGCCCTACCTGAGCTATTCGGAGTCATTCAACCCGAACACCGTGTCCGATCAACAAGGCAAGCCGCTGGCACCCACCGAAGGCACACAGTGGGAAGCCGGTATCAAGTACCAGCCACCGGGCAGCGACAACCTGTTCACGGCCTCGGTGTTCCATATTGAACAGGAGAACCTGGCATCCAAGCAGCCCAATGAGGATTTCTATCGCCCCGTTGGCCAGGTGCGCTCCCAGGGGTTGGAACTGGAAGCTCATGTACAAGTGACCGACAGCCTGAAACTGCTGGGCGGGTACACTTTCACTGATATCGAATACACCAAGCAGATGCCTAGCCTGGTAAACGGCAACCTGGACAACAAAGGTAACTCACCCACCCAGGCGCCCAGGCAGATGGTGTCGCTGTGGGCTGACTACAACATGCGCCAAGGTGTGCTTGAGGGTGTGAGGCTGGGAGGGGGTGTACGTTATGTGGGGTATAGCTGGGTCGATGCGGAAAACAGCATGAAGGTGCCGTCCTACACCCTGGTGGATGCTTCGCTAGGTTATGACCTCGGCAAAGTCGGGCTGAAGGGCGTGGATGTGAGGTTGAACGCCAACAACCTGACCAACCGACGCTACATCACGTCCTGCGCAAGCCAGAACTACTGCTACATGGGTGAAGAGCGAAACGTGACGGCCACCGTCAGCTATCAGTTCTGAGCCGTCCCGGAAAAGACAAAGCCCCTGTCTGCATCGCAGACAGGGGCTTTGGGGTTT
>NZ_BCAV01000079.1:0-15429 GCF_001320125.1 Pseudomonas sp. NBRC 111119 | reverse complement strand
CGTAGCGAAAATCATTGAATAAGTAGTTGATTTACTTGATTAGGCCGGTATAATAGCCGGCCTGATACAGCGTTACAGGTCAGTAGCTCAATTGGCAGAGCGACGGTCTCCAAAACCGTAGGTTGGGGGTTCGATTCCCTCCTGACCTGCCATTTCACCTCGGTGTGATGGCTTTCTTATTACAGGATCCTCCTCGATGACCCCCAAAACTGAAGCCCAAGAATCGCGTTTTGATCTGTTCAAGTGGCTGGCTGTAGTGGCTTTGGTGGTAGTTGGTGTGGTGGGTAATCAGTATTACTCTGCAGCGCCAATCCTGTACCGTGTCCTCGCGCTTCTTGTTCTTGCTGCTGCTGCAGGCTTCGTTGCCTTGCAAACAGTGAAGGGTAAGTCGTTCTTCGCGCTGGCAAAGGAAGCACGTGCCGAGATTCGTAAAGTCGTATGGCCGACCCGCCAGGAAACCACCCAGACCACGTTGATTGTCGTGGCTGTCGTGCTGGTTATGGCACTGCTGTTGTGGGGGCTCGATTCCCTGCTCGGTTGGGCGGTCTCCTTGATCGTTGGCTAAAGGTGTCCCGTGGCTAAGCGTTGGTATGTTGTTCATGCTTACTCGGGTTACGAGAAGCATGTGATGCGCTCCCTGGTTGAGCGTGTCAAGCTGGCTGGCATGGAAGACGGTTTCGGCGAGATCCTGGTTCCGACCGAAGAAGTCGTCGAAATGCGCAACGGCCAGAAGCGCAAGAGTGAGCGCAAATTCTTCCCTGGCTATGTACTGGTCCAGATGGAGATGAACGAAGGGACTTGGCACTTGGTCAAGGACACCCCTCGTGTAATGGGTTTCATTGGTGGTACTGCAGACAAGCCTGCGCCTATCACCGATAAAGAGGCTGAGGCCATCCTGCGTCGCGTTGCCGACGGCAGTGATAAGCCCAAGCCGAAGACGCTGTTCGAGCCAGGTGAAGTGGTCCGTGTTGTTGATGGTCCGTTCGCAGACTTCAACGGCAGTGTCGAAGAGGTTAACTACGAAAAGAGCCGTCTGCAGGTTGCAGTGCTCATTTTCGGTCGCTCCACGCCTGTGGAGCTCGAGTTCAGCCAGGTCGAAAAGGTCTAGGCGGACGAAGCATCCCATACCCCGCAGCCCTGTGTGCTGCGGGGTTTTGTCGTCACTGGGATAAAACGCAAGTCATCCGGGGAGCCATCAGGCGTTCGTACCCGATTTTGGAGTAGCTCATGGCTAAGAAGATTCAGGCTTACATCAAGCTGCAAGTTAAGGCCGGCCAGGCCAACCCAAGCCCACCCGTTGGTCCAGCACTGGGTCAACACGGTGTGAACATCATGGAATTCTGCAAGGCCTTCAACGCCCGTACCCAGGGTCAAGAAGCCGGCCTGCCGACGCCTGTGATCATCACTGTCTACAGCGACCGTAGCTTCACCTTCGAGACCAAGAGCACCCCTGCCTCGGTTCTGCTGAAGAAAGCTGCTGGCCTGACCAGTGGTTCGGCTCGCCCGAACACCGTTAAAGTCGGTACCGTGACCCGTGCTCAGCTGGAAGAGATCGCCAAGACCAAGCAGGCCGATCTGACTTCTGCTGACCTGGACGCTGCTGTACGCACCATCGCTGGCTCTGCCCGCAGCATGGGCCTGAACGTGGAGGGTGTGTAATGGCTAAGCTGACCAAGCGTCAAAAGGCAATCGCCGAGAAAATCGAAGCAGGCAAGGCCTACAACTTCGAAGAAGCGGCCACTCTGCTGGCTTCGCTGCCGGCTGCCAAGTTCGTAGAGTCCTACGACATCGCTGTTAACCTCGGTGTTGACCCGCGTAAATCCGACCAGGTCGTACGTAGTGCTACTGTGCTGCCGCACGGCACTGGCAAGACCGTTCGCGTAGCCGTCTTCACCCAGGGTCCAGCTGCTGAGGCCGCTCTGGCTGCCGGCGCTGATCGCGTAGGTATGGACGACTTGGCTGCCGAAATGAAAGGCGGCGACCTGAACTACGACGTCGTTATCGCATCGCCAGATGCCATGCGCGTTGTAGGTCAGCTGGGTCAGGTTCTGGGTCCTCGCGGCCTGATGCCTAACCCGAAAGTCGGTACCGTAACCCCAGACGTAGCCACTGCCGTGAAAAACGCCAAGGCTGGTCAGGTTCGCTATCGTACCGACAAAAACGGTATCATCCATACCTCCGTTGGCAAGATCGGCTTTGAAGCTGGCAAGCTGAAGGAAAACGTTGAAGCCCTGATCGCTGATCTGAAGCGTATCAAGCCAGCTTCCTCGAAAGGTATCTACGTCAAGCGCGTTACCCTGAGCACCACCATGGGCCCAGGTCTGGTCATCGATCAGAGCTCGCTGGACGTGTAAGAACATGGCGGTGCGACCTGTCGCACCGCCAGCAAAAATTGGGGTCCCTGCCTGGCGGGGGCTATCCAAGACCGTAGGTGGCGCAAGCCTTAAAACACCAGCCCACGCAGATGGTGCTCCCGATTCGTTACCGAATCAGACACCAAAACGACATCCGGCTTCGGCCAGATGAAACGGTAAAAACCAGGAGTAAACCCGTGGCAATTAAACTCGAAGACAAGAAGGCCATCGTCGCTGAAGTCAACGAGGCTGCCAAAGTCGCTCTGTCCGCTGTCGTGGCCGATGCCCGTGGTGTGACTGTAAGCGCAATGACCGGACTCCGTAAAGAGGCCCGCGAAGCTGGCGTCTACGTACGTGTCGTACGTAACACCCTGCTCAAGCGCGCTGTTGAAGGCACCGAATATTCGATCCTCAACGACGTGTTCAAAGGCCCGACCCTGATTGCTTTCTCCAACGAACACCCGGGCGCTGCTGCTCGTCTGTTCAAAGAGTTCGCCAAGGGTCAGGACAAGTTCGAGATCAAGGCAGCTGCGTTTGACGGCAATTTCATTGCAGCGAACCAGATCGACGTGTTGGCTACCCTGCCGACCCGCGACGAAGCTATTGCGAAACTGATGAGCGTGATCCAAGGCGCTACCAGCAAGCTGGCTCGTACTCTGGCAGCCATTCGCGACCAGAAAGAAGCTACCGCTGCCTAAGGCACGCGCGACTCTTTCAAAATCATTCGTTTAATTTGATGGCTGCGTAGGCTGTCACCCCAATACAGGATTTAAGTCATGTCCCTGACTAACGAGCAAATCATCGAAGCCATCGGCCAGAAAACCGTTCTGGAAGTTGTTGAGCTGATCAAAGCGATGGAAGAAACCTTCGGTGTTACCGCTGCTGTTGCCGCCGCTGGCCCAGCTGCTGCTGCTGCCGTTGTTGAAGAGCAGACCGAGTTCAACGTTGTTCTGGTTGAAGCCGGCGACAAGAAAGTGAACGTGATCAAAGCCGTTCGCGAACTGACCGGTCTGGGCCTGAAAGAAGCCAAAGAGAAAGTCGATGGCGCTCCTCAGGTTGTAGCTGAAGGCGTTTCGAAAGAAGCCGCTGAAGACGCTAAGAAGAAGCTGGAAGAAGCAGGCGCTAAAGTCGAGCTGAAGTAATCTCGACTTTGCGACTCCAGTCCGAGCGTTGAGCAAAGGGCTGATGGCTGGTGGCTTGCGCCACCGGCCTTTTTCCGTTATTGGCGGCCGGCCAAGCCGGCCCCGATAACGAGCTGCAAAACACCCATGTGGGTGGCGCAAACCAAGGGGTTTGCACGATTTTCTGGCTGCTCCCGCCGGGAGAAGCCAAACAAGCAGGTGACCAAGCTGGGGAACGCTGATGGCTTACTCATACACTGAGAAAAAACGTATCCGCAAGGACTTTAGCAAGTTGCCGGACGTTATGGATGTGCCTTACCTCCTGGCCATCCAGCTGGATTCGTATCGCGAATTCCTGCAAGCGGGAGCATCCAAGGATAACTTCCGCGACGTCGGCCTGCACGCGGCCTTCAAATCGGTATTCCCGATCATCAGCTACTCCGGCAATGCTGCCTTGGAGTACGTAGGCTATCGCCTGGGCGAACCCGCCTTCGATGTGAAGGAATGTGTCCTGCGTGGCGTGACCTTCGCGGTCCCACTGCGGGTCAAGGTGCGCCTGATCATCTTCGACAAGGAATCGTCGAACAAAGCGATCAAGGACATCAAAGAGCAAGAAGTCTACATGGGTGAAATCCCCCTGATGACTGAGAACGGTACCTTTGTAATCAACGGTACCGAGCGTGTGATCGTTTCCCAGCTGCACCGTTCGCCTGGTGTGTTCTTCGACCACGACCGTGGCAAGACTCACAGCTCGGGCAAGCTGCTGTACTCCGCTCGCATCATCCCTTACCGCGGTTCCTGGCTGGACTTCGAGTTCGACCCGAAGGACTGCGTATTCGTGCGTATCGACCGTCGCCGCAAACTGCCGGCCTCGGTGCTGTTGCGTGCGCTGGGTTACAGCACTGAAGAAGTGCTCAATACCTTCTACACCACCAATGTGTTCCACATTTCCGGCGAGAAACTCAGCCTGGAACTGGTGCCGCAGCGTCTGCGTGGTGAAGTCGCGGTCATGGACATCCATGACGAAAGCGGCAAGGTCATCGTTGAGCAAGGCCGCCGTATCACTGCGCGCCACATCAACCAGATCGAAAAGGCTGGCGTGAAGCAGCTGGACGTTCCTATGGAATACGTCCTGGGCCGCACCACCGCCAAGGCCATCGTGCACCCGGCTACCGGCGAAATCCTGGCCGAATGCAACACCGAGTTGACCACCGATCTGCTGATCAAGGTCGCGAAGGCACAGGTCGTCCGTATCGAGACCCTGTACACCAACGACATCGACTGTGGTCCGTTCATCTCCGACACGCTGAAGATCGACACCACCAGCAACCAGCTGGAAGCGCTGGTCGAGATCTACCGCATGATGCGTCCCGGCGAGCCGCCGACCAAGGATGCTGCCGAGACCCTGTTCAACAACCTGTTCTTCAGCGCCGAGCGCTACGACCTGTCCGCTGTAGGTCGCATGAAGTTCAACCGTCGTATCGGTCGCACCGAAATCGAAGGTTCGGGTGTGCTGAGCAAGGAAGACATCGTCGAGGTTCTGAAGACCCTGGTCGATATCCGTAACGGCAAAGGTATCGTCGACGACATCGACCACCTGGGTAACCGTCGTGTACGTTGCGTCGGCGAGATGGCCGAGAACCAGTTCCGTGTAGGCCTGGTGCGTGTAGAGCGCGCGGTCAAGGAACGTCTGTCCATGGCCGAAAGCGAAGGCTTGATGCCGCAGGACCTGATCAACGCCAAGCCAGTTGCGGCGGCGGTGAAAGAGTTCTTCGGCTCCAGCCAGCTCTCGCAGTTCATGGACCAGAACAACCCGCTGTCCGAGATCACCCACAAGCGCCGTGTCTCTGCACTTGGCCCGGGCGGTCTGACCCGTGAGCGTGCCGGCTTCGAAGTCCGTGACGTACACCCGACCCACTACGGCCGCGTGTGCCCGATCGAGACCCCTGAAGGTCCGAACATCGGTCTGATCAACTCCCTGGCAGCCTATGCCCGCACCAACCAGTACGGCTTCCTCGAAAGCCCGTATCGCGTGGTGAAGGAAGGGGTGGTCACCGACGACATCGTGTTCCTGTCCGCCATCGAAGAGGCTGATCACGTGATCGCCCAGGCTTCGGCCGCGATGAACGACAAAAAGCAGCTGATCGACGAACTGGTAGCGGTCCGTCACCTGAACGAATTCACCGTCAAGGCGCCGGAAGACGTCACCCTGATGGACGTTTCGCCGAAGCAGGTTGTTTCTGTCGCAGCGTCGCTGATTCCGTTCCTCGAGCACGACGACGCCAACCGTGCGTTGATGGGCTCGAACATGCAGCGTCAGGCTGTACCGACACTGCGCGCTGACAAGCCGCTGGTAGGTACTGGCATGGAGCGCAACGTTGCCCGTGACTCCGGTGTCTGCGTGGTTGCTCGCCGTGGTGGTGTGATCGACTCGGTCGACGCCAGCCGTGTCGTGGTTCGCGTGGCCGACGACGAAGTGGAAACCGGCGAAGCAGGTGTAGATATCTACAACCTGACCAAGTACACCCGTTCGAACCAGAACACCTGCATCAACCAGCGTCCGCTGGTGAGCAAGGGTGACAAGGTTCAGCGCGGCGACATCATGGCTGACGGCCCGTCCACCGACATGGGTGAACTGGCACTGGGCCAGAACATGCGCATCGCGTTCATGGCGTGGAACGGCTTCAACTTCGAAGACTCCATCTGCCTGTCCGAGCGTGTAGTCCAGGAAGATCGCTTCACCACCATCCACATTCAGGAACTGACCTGTGTGGCCCGTGACACCAAGCTTGGCCCAGAAGAGATCACTGCGGACATCCCGAACGTGGGTGAAGCTGCACTGAACAAACTGGACGAAGCCGGTATTGTCTACGTGGGTGCTGAGGTCGGCGCCGGTGACATCCTGGTCGGCAAGGTAACGCCAAAAGGCGAAACCCAGCTGACGCCGGAAGAAAAACTCCTGCGCGCAATCTTCGGTGAGAAGGCCAGCGACGTTAAGGACACCTCCCTGCGCGTGCCAACCGGCACCAAGGGTACTGTCATCGACGTACAGGTCTTCACCCGCGATGGCGTCGAGCGCGACAGCCGCGCCCTGGCCATCGAGAAGATGCAGCTGGACGAGATCCGCAAGGACCTCAACGAAGAGTTCCGCATCGTTGAAGGCGCTACCTTCGAACGTCTGCGCTCTGCTCTGAACGGTCAGGTGGTCGACGGTGGTGCGGGCCTGAAGAAAGGCACCGTGGTCTCCGACGAAGTGCTGGACGGCCTGGAGCACGGCCAGTGGTTCAAACTGCGCATGGCTGAGGATGCACTGAACGAGCAGCTGGAAAAGGCTCAGCAGTACATCGTCGACCGTCGCCGTCTGCTGGACGACAAGTTCGAAGACAAGAAGCGCAAGCTGCAGCAGGGCGATGACCTGGCACCGGGCGTACTGAAGATCGTCAAGGTCTACCTGGCTATCCGCCGCCGCATCCAGCCGGGTGACAAGATGGCGGGCCGTCACGGTAACAAAGGTGTTGTCTCGGTTATCATGCCGGTTGAAGACATGCCTCACGATGCCAACGGTACGCCGGTAGACGTCGTGCTCAACCCGCTGGGCGTACCTTCGCGTATGAACGTCGGTCAGATCCTCGAAACCCACCTGGGCCTCGCAGCCAAAGGCCTGGGCGAGAAGATCGACCGCATGATCGAAGAGCAACGCAAGGCTGCAGAGCTGCGCGTGTTCCTGACCGAGGTCTACAACGAGATCGGTGGTCGTCAGGAAAACCTCGACGAGTTCACTGACGAAGAGATCCTGGCCCTGGCCCATAACCTGAAGAAGGGTGTGCCAATGGCTACCCCAGTCTTCGATGGTGCCAAAGAGCGCGAGATCAAGGCCATGCTGAAACTGGCCGACCTGCCAGAGAGCGGCCAGATGGTGCTGTTCGATGGCCGTACCGGCAACAAGTTCGAGCGTCCTGTGACCGTTGGTTACATGTACATGCTTAAGCTGAACCACTTGGTGGACGACAAGATGCACGCGCGTTCCACTGGTTCCTACAGCCTGGTTACCCAGCAGCCGCTGGGTGGTAAGGCGCAGTTCGGTGGTCAGCGTTTCGGGGAGATGGAAGTGTGGGCGCTGGAAGCATACGGCGCGGCATACACCCTGCAAGAAATGCTCACAGTGAAGTCGGACGACGTGAACGGCCGTACCAAGATGTACAAGAACATCGTGGATGGCGATCACCGTATGGAACCGGGCATGCCCGAGTCCTTCAACGTGTTGATCAAAGAGATCCGTTCGCTCGGTATCGATATCGATCTGGAAACCGAATAACACGTGACGCGAAGGGGAGTGGGGCAGGTAATGCCCGCTCCCTGCTCCGCCAGGAGGAAAGGCCTTGAAAGACCTACTGAATCTGCTGAAAAACCAGGGTCAAGTCGAAGAGTTCGACGCCATCCGCATCGGTCTGGCGTCGCCTGAAATGATCCGTTCGTGGTCGTTCGGTGAAGTTAAGAAGCCGGAAACCATCAACTACCGTACGTTCAAACCCGAGCGTGACGGCCTGTTCTGCGCCAAGATCTTTGGCCCAGTCAAGGACTACGAGTGCCTGTGCGGCAAGTACAAGCGCCTCAAGCACCGCGGCGTCATCTGCGAGAAGTGCGGCGTTGAAGTTGCCCTGGCCAAGGTTCGTCGTGAGCGCATGGCGCACATCGAACTGGCCTCGCCGGTTGCCCACATCTGGTTCCTGAAGTCGCTGCCGTCCCGTATCGGCCTGCTGATGGACATGACCCTGCGTGATATCGAGCGCGTTCTCTACTTCGAGAGCTACGTCGTTATCGACCCGGGCATGACCACCCTTGAAAAGGGTCAGCTGCTGAACGACGAGCAGTACTTCGAAGCGCTGGAAGAGTTCGGTGACGACTTCGACGCCCGCATGGGTGCCGAGGCTGTCCGCGAGCTGCTGCACGCGATCGACCTGGAGCACGAGATTGGCCGCCTGCGTGAAGAAATTCCGCAGACCAACTCGGAAACCAAGATCAAGAAGCTGTCCAAGCGCCTGAAGCTGATGGAAGCTTTCCAGGGCTCGGGCAACCTGCCTGAGTGGATGGTTCTGACCGTCCTGCCAGTATTGCCGCCGGACCTGCGTCCGCTGGTACCGCTGGATGGCGGCCGCTTCGCGACCTCCGACCTGAACGACCTGTATCGTCGGGTGATCAACCGTAACAACCGTCTGAAGCGCCTGCTGGATCTGTCGGCACCGGACATCATCGTGCGCAACGAAAAGCGCATGCTGCAGGAAGCGGTCGACGCCCTGCTGGACAACGGCCGTCGCGGTCGCGCCATCACTGGCTCGAACAAGCGTCCGCTGAAGTCCCTGGCTGACATGATCAAAGGTAAGCAAGGTCGCTTCCGTCAGAACTTGCTCGGCAAGCGCGTGGACTACTCTGGCCGTTCGGTAATTACCGTAGGCCCGACCCTGCGTCTGCACCAGTGCGGTCTGCCGAAGAAGATGGCCCTTGAGCTGTTCAAGCCGTTCATTTTCGGCAAGCTCGAAATGCGCGGCCTGGCGACCACCATCAAGGCTGCCAAGAAGATGGTCGAGCGCGAGCTGCCCGAGGTTTGGGACGTACTCGCCGAGGTCATCCGCGAACACCCCGTACTGCTCAACCGTGCACCCACCCTGCACCGTCTGGGTATTCAGGCGTTCGAGCCGGTTCTGATCGAAGGCAAGGCCATTCAGCTGCACCCGCTGGTGTGTGCGGCGTACAACGCCGACTTCGACGGTGACCAGATGGCCGTTCACGTGCCGCTGACCCTGGAAGCCCAGCTCGAAGCGCGCGCGCTGATGATGTCGACCAACAACATTCTGTCGCCAGCCAACGGTGAGCCAATCATCGTTCCGTCGCAGGACGTTGTACTGGGTCTGTACTACATGACCCGTGAAGCCATCAACGCCAAGGGCGAAGGTCGCGTATTTGCCGACCTGCAGGAAGTCGACCGCGTATTCCGCGCCGGCGAAGCCGCCCTGCACGCGAAAATCAAGGTTCGTATCAACGAAACCGTGAAAGACCGCGATGGCAGCGTGACCAAGAATACCCGTATCGTCGATACCACCGTCGGCCGTGCGCTGTTGTTCCAGGTTGTTCCGGCAGGCCTGCCGTACGACGTGGTCAACCAGCCGATGAAGAAAAAGGCGATCTCCAAGCTGATCAACCAGTGCTACCGCGTGGTGGGTCTGAAAGAGACCGTTATCTTCGCTGACCAGCTGATGTATACCGGTTTCGCTTATTCGACCATCTCCGGTGTTTCCATCGGTGTGAACGACTTCGTCATCCCGGATGAGAAAGCCCGCATCATCGGTAACGCTACCGATGAAGTGAAAGAGATCGAGAGCCAGTATGCGTCCGGCCTGGTAACCCAGGGCGAGAAGTACAACAAGGTCATCGACTTGTGGTCCAAGGCGAACGACGAAGTGTCCAAGGCGATGATGGCCAACCTCTCGAAAGAGAAGGTCATCGACCGCGAGGGCAACGAAGTCGATCAGGAGTCCTTCAACTCCATGTACATGATGGCTGACTCCGGTGCGCGGGGTTCCGCTGCCCAGATCCGTCAGCTGGCCGGTATGCGTGGCCTGATGGCCAAGCCTGACGGCTCCATCATCGAGACGCCAATCACCGCGAACTTCCGTGAAGGCCTGAGCGTACTTCAGTACTTCATCTCGACGCACGGTGCTCGTAAAGGTCTGGCGGATACCGCACTGAAGACCGCGAACTCGGGTTACCTGACCCGTCGTCTGGTGGACGTTGCGCAGGACCTGGTGGTAACCGAGATCGATTGCGGTACCGACCAAGGCCTGGTGATGACGCCGCACATCGAAGGTGGCGACGTTGTAGAGCCGCTGGGTGAGCGTGTACTGGGCCGTGTCATTGCCCGTGACGTGTTCAAGCCAGGCACCGAGGATGTAATCGTGCCGGCCGGTACGCTGGTCGACGAGCAGTGGGTCGAGTTCATCGAGCTGAACAGCATCGACGAAGTGATCGTGCGTTCGCCGATCAACTGCGAAACCCGCTACGGCATCTGCGCCAAGTGCTACGGCCGTGACCTGGCTCGCGGTCACCAGGTGAACATCGGTGAAGCTGTCGGCGTTATCGCTGCACAGTCGATCGGTGAGCCGGGTACCCAGCTGACCATGCGTACGTTCCACATCGGTGGTGCTGCAAGCCGTACCTCGGCTGCCGACAGCGTCCAGGTGAAGAACGGCGGTATGGTTCGTCTGCACAACCTGAAGCAGGTAGAGCGCGCTGACGGTAACCTGGTTGCCGTATCCCGTTCGGGCGAACTGGCGATTGCCGATGAGTTCGGCCGTGAGCGTGAGCGTTACAAGCTGCCTTACGGTGCGGTAATTTCGGTCAAGGAAGGTGACAAGGTTGAAGCTGGCGCAATCGTCGCCAAGTGGGACCCGCACACCCACCCGATCGTGACCGAGCTCAAAGGTACCGTGACCTTCGTGGGCATGGAAGAAAACATCACCATCAAGCGCCAGACCGACGAGCTGACCGGCCTGACCAACATCGAAGTCCTGGACGTCAAGGATCGCCCTGCCGCTGGCAAGGAAATCCGTCCGGCGATCAAGATGGTCGATGCCAACGGCAAGGATCTGTACCTGCCAGGTACTGACGTACCGGCGCAGTACTTCCTGCCTGCCAACGCCTTGGTGGGTGTTGCTGACGGTGCGCAGATCGGTGTGGGTGACGTTATCGCGCGTATTCCGCAAGAAACGTCCAAGACCCGTGACATCACCGGTGGTCTGCCGCGCGTTGCCGACCTGTTCGAAGCGCGCCGTCCGAAAGAAGCCTCGATTCTGGCTGAAGTCAGCGGCACCATCGCGTTCGGTAAAGAGACCAAGGGCAAGCGTCGCCTGGTCATTACCCCGACCGACGGCAGCGATCCGTACGAAGAGCTGATTCCGAAGTGGCGCCACCTGAACGTCTTCGAAGGCGAACAGGTAAACCGCGGCGAAGTCATCTCCGACGGCCCGAGCGATCCGCACGACATCCTGCGTCTGCTGGGTGTGAGCGCGTTGGCGAAGTACATCGTCAACGAGATCCAGGACGTTTACCGTCTGCAGGGCGTGAAGATCAACGACAAGCACATCGAGACCATCCTGCGTCAGATGCTGCGCAAGGTCGAGATCTCCGAGTCGGGCGATTCCAGCTTCATCAAGGGCGACCAGATGGAACTGACTCAGGTGCTGGTAGAGAACGAGCGCCTGGCTGGCGACGACAAGTTCGTCTCCAAGTTCACCCGTGTGCTGCTGGGTATCACCAAGGCGTCGCTGTCGACCGAGTCGTTCATCTCCGCGGCTTCCTTCCAGGAAACCACCCGCGTGCTGACCGAAGCGGCGGTAACCGGCAAGCGCGATTACCTGCGTGGCCTGAAAGAGAACGTGGTCGTGGGTCGTCTGATCCCGGCTGGTACCGGTCTGGCCTACCACAGCGAGCGCAAGCGTCGCCGTGAAGCAGACAAGCCGCTGCGTGTGAGCGCCAGTGAGGTGGAAGCCGCACTGACCGAAGCGCTGAACTCCAGCGGTAACTGAGTACAGGGCAGGGCCCCGGCAGCCTCGAACGATCATCGCTGACATGAAATGTTGCCGATGATCGGGCGAGGAGGGCCGGGGCTTCGTCTTGACTGGGTGCAAGATCCTCTTTAGACTTTTGTACCCTTAAATTTGGTGAGGCTCCGTCTCGCCAATTTTTGGCTTTCTTGCAAGACAATAGCGTCGCAAGACAATCAGTGGAGCTAGTAGATGGCAACTATCAACCAGCTGGTACGTCAGCCGCGTAAGCGTTCGGTCGAAAAGTCCGACGTTCCTGCGCTGCAGAACTGCCCGCAACGTCGTGGCGTGTGCACCCGTGTGTACACCACCACGCCGAAAAAACCTAACTCGGCACTGCGTAAAGTGTGCCGTGTGCGTCTGACCAACGGTTTCGAGGTTTCCTCGTACATCGGTGGTGAAGGCCACAACCTGCAAGAGCACAGCGTCGTCCTGATCCGTGGCGGCCGTGTAAAAGACTTGCCAGGTGTTCGTTACCACACCGTTCGCGGCTCTCTGGATACTTCGGGCGTTAAAGGCCGTAACCAGGGTCGTTCGAAGTACGGTACCAAGCGTCCGAAGTAATCGGCCGTTTGCAGACATCCATTTTTTGAGTCGATAAGAGTAAGGTCGGGCAGGGGTCGCAGACCCACGTCCCGGGCTAACCTGAAGACCGTTTGAGGGCTTATCATGCCAAGACGTCGTGTAGCAGCAAAACGTGAGATTCTCGACGATCCTAAGTACGGATCTCAGATTCTCGCCAAGTTCATGAACCACGTGATGGAAAGCGGCAAGAAGGCCGTAGCCGAGCGCATCGTTTACGGTGCCCTGGATACTGTCAAAGCGCGCAAGAACAGCGACCCCCTGGAAATCTTCGAGAAAGCTCTCGACGCCATCGCTCCGCTGGTCGAAGTTAAGTCCCGTCGTGTCGGCGGTGCTACTTACCAGGTTCCGGTTGAAGTTCGTCCCTCCCGTCGTAACGCTCTGGCAATGCGCTGGCTCGTAGACTACGCCCGCAAGCGCGGCGAGAAGTCGATGGCTCTGCGCCTGGCCGGCGAGCTGCTGGATGCTGCTGAAGGCAAGGGTGCTGCAGTCAAGAAGCGTGAAGACGTGCACCGTATGGCCGAGGCCAACAAAGCGTTCTCGCACTACCGCTTCTAATTCAAGCATCAATCATTTTGCGAGGGCTTTATGGCTCGTACTACAGCAATTAACCGCTACCGCAACATTGGTATTTGCGCCCACGTTGACGCGGGCAAAACTACCACTACCGAGCGGATCCTGTTCTACACAGGTTTGAGCCACAAAATGGGCGAGGTGCACGACGGCGCCGCGACCACCGACTGGATGGTGCAGGAGCAGGAGCGGGGTATTACCATTACCTCCGCTGCCGTTACCACCTTCTGGAAAGGTTCTGTTGGTCAGTATGACAACTACCGCGTTAACGTCATCGATACCCCTGGCCACGTTGACTTCACCATTGAAGTAGAACGTTCGCTGCGCGTACTCGACGGCGCGGTCGTCGTGTTCTGCGGTACCTCCGGCGTTGAGCCGCAGTCCGAAACCGTATGGCGTCAGGCCAACAAATACGGTGTTCCACGTATCGTCTACGTGAACAAGATGGACCGTGCCGGTGCCAACTTCCTGCGCGTCGTAGGCCAGATCAAGAACCGCCTGGGTCACACCCCGGTTCCGATCCAGCTGGCTATCGGTTCGGAAGATAACTTCCAGGGTCAGGTCGACCTGATCAAGATGAAGGCTATCTACTGGAACGAAGACGACAAAGGCACTACGTATCGCGAGGAAGAGATTCCTGCCGATATGCTGGAGCTGGCTGAAGAGTGGCGCAACAACATGGTTGAAGCCGCCGCCGAAGCCAGCGAAGAACTGATGAACAAGTACCTTGAAGAAGGTGAGCTGACCGTCGAAGAGATCAAGGCAGGCCTGCGCGCGCGCACCCTGGCCAGCGAAATCGTTCCGGCTGTCTGCGGTTCGTCGTTCAAGAACAAGGGTGTTCCCCTGGTTCTCGACGCCGTCATCGAGTTCCTGCCTGCTCCGACCGAGATCCCTGCAATCCAGGGTATCAACCCGGACGACAAGGACCTGGACAAAGAAGACCCGGCTGTCCGCAAGGACGAACGTCACGCTGACGACGACGAGCCGTTCTCGGCCCTGGCGTTCAAGATCGCGACTGACCCGTTCGTGGGTACGCTGACCTTCGTTCGCGTTTACTCGGGCGTTCTGACCTCCGGTGACTCGGTCATCAACTCGGTCAAAGGCAAGAAAGAGCGCGTTGGCCGTATGGTGCAGATGCACGCCAACCAGCGTGAAGAGATCAAAGAAGTTCGCGCTGGTGACATCGCGGCTCTGATCGGCATGAAAGACGTGACCACGGGCGAAACCCTGTGCAACGCCGACAAGCCAATCATTCTCGAGCGTATGGACTTCCCTGAGCCGGTTATTTCGCTCTCCGTAGAGCCAAAAACCAAGGCTGACCAGGAGAAGATGGGCATCGCACTGGGCAAGCTGGCCCAGGAAGACCCGTCGTTCCGCGTCAAGACCGACGAAGAGACTGGCCAGACCATCATCTCCGGTATGGGTGAGCTGCACCTGGACATCCTCGTTGACCGCATGAAGCGCGAATTCAACGTCGAAGCCAACATCGGCAAGCCGCAGGTTTCGTACCGCGAGAAGATCACCAAGTCCAACGTTGAGATCGAAGGCAAATTCGTTCGTCAGTCGGGTGGTCGTGGTCAGTTCGGTCACTGCTGGATCCGTTTCTCGGAGCCGGAAGTTGATGCGAAAGGCAACATCACCGAAGGTCTGGAATTCAAGAACGAAGTCGTGGGTGGTGTGATTCCGAAGGAATTCATTGCCCCGATCCAGAAGGGTATCGAAGAGCAGATGAAAAACGGCGTTGTTGCCGGTTATCCTCTGATCGGCCTCAAGGCCACGGTATTCGACGGTTCTTACCACGACGTCGACTCCAACGAAATGGCGTTCAAGATCGCTGCTTCGATGGCAACCAAGCAACTGGCCCAGAAGGGCGGTGGCGTGGTTCTCGAGCCGATCATGAAAGTCGAAGTTGTAACCCCGGAAGACTACCTGGGTGACGTGATGGGTGACCTGAACCGTCGTCGTGGTCTGGTACAGGGTATGGATGAATCGGTCTCCGGCCGCGTCGTCCGCGCTGAAGTTCCGCTCGGAGAGATGTTCGGTTACGCGACCGACGTTCGTTCCATGTCTCAGGGTCGCGCAAGCTACTCCATGGAATTCTCCAAATACGCCGAAGCTCCGTCGAACATCGTCGAAGCACTCGTTAAAAAACAAGGCTAATCCCCTTTAGGCAAGAGGTTCACTGTCGTGGCTAAAGAAAAA
>NZ_BCAV01000078.1:0-15902 GCF_001320125.1 Pseudomonas sp. NBRC 111119 | reverse complement strand
CGAGTTGACGTCTACCAGGGCGAAGATAGGTCGGGAGCTGTCAGCAGACATGCTTGGTCAGGTCCCAGGTAACAACCCCGAACACATCAATCGAGCCGTACTGATCGGGGGTGATGGTTTTATAGTCCGGGTGGGCCGATTCCAACAGCCAACGATCATCGGGGGCCTTGGCCAGCCGTTTCACAAGCGGTTGGTTATCCACGTAGGCCAGAACGATCTGGCCGGTTCTAGCAGTGATCGATCGGTCTACGATCAGCACCCCGCCGTCGTAGATTCCCGCGTCACGCATGCTTTCGCCCTGGACACGCACAATCCAAACATGCGGCGCCCGAATATTCAGCAACTCATCCAAGGAAATCGGCGGCTCATAGTAATCAGCTGCAGGGCTGGGAAAGCCGCCTGCAGCTGTTCCGGCGAGTACCGAAATGAGCTGGCTTGAGTCTCGAAGGGGCTGAATAGATACAACGTTCATGGGGCACCGAATTGATACTGTTTGCATATACAGTAATGCAGGCCGTACGGCGCGGCTAGAGCCGCCTGGACAAAAGGCGGATCTTTCCGTCTGCAGGAGAATCCACACCATATCGAGTGCCATTGAGGCGCAGGTGTCATGGCTACCAAGAAAAGTGCGGTCCCTGCTCGCATCCAGCCGCAGCTGGTGGCCTTGGTGACACGGCCACCAGCCGGCGACTGGGCTTACGAAATCAAGTTCGATGGCTACCGCATGTTTGCCCGCATCGATGCCGGCGTGGCTCTGTTCACTAAAAACGGTTACGACTGGACGAAGCGGATGCCGCGTCTTGCCCAGGACCTGCAGTCACTTCCCATCCGTGGCGCTTGGTTAGATGGTGAAGTGGTCGTGCAAGACGACGACGACCGACCAGCGTTCCAGTCCCTGCAGGAAGCCTTTGCCATCGGCGACACCGACCGCTTGATCTACTTCGCCTTCGACCTCTTGTTCATCGACGGCGTGGACCTCAGACCCCGGCCTGTCGAGCAGCGCCGCAACCTGCTACGGGTATTGCTGGAACAGGTCGACCTTGACCAGGTGCGGTTCTCAGAAACCCTCGAAGCGGATCCGGCGCATTTGCTGGCCAGCGCTTGCGCGCTCGGTATCGAGGGCATAGTAGGCAAGCGGTTGGGCAGTACCTACGCCGGAGAGCGGGATGGCTCATGGATCAAGCTCAAATGCGTGCAGCGGCAAGAGTTCGTGATCTTGGGCTACACCCGGAGCTCTGCCGGCATCGGCTCGCTGCTGATCGGTCTGCATGATGACGCTGGCCAGCTGCAGTACGCTGGTCGTGTCAGGTCGGGATTCACCGGACGCGAGCTGGACAGGCTCAAAAATCGGCTCGGCCCATTGGTACGGAGAACGTCGGCTTTACGTACGCCGCCCAAGCTGCAGGGCGGCGTCGTGGTATGGGTAGAGCCTCAGCTTGTGTGCGAGGTGAAGTTTGCCGAGTTGACCCCAGCCGGCAAAGTTCGCCACGCCGTGTACATCGCTCTGAGGGACGATAAGCCGGCATCGGCCATCAGTCTGGAGAGCGACACCGACCCTGTGTAACCAGGCGAAGATGCGCCGGGAGGCGATTGTGTATGAGGTTCATATCGACGCCGAGGCCTGTGTTATCCAGTGTGAAATCACGGATGTGATCGAGGCCGATCCTAACCCAGGCTTATGGTCCAGCGACTGGGACGCACAGGGATATCGCGAGCTGGAATTCAGGGTGCTTTCTGGTGTGGCGTACGACGCAGATGGTCACCCCAGCGATCTAGGCCGCAACGGCTGCGCCGAGGTGGCCGACCGTTACGCGGAGTTCATCGAGGACGATTTATGGCACCAGCTGGACAACGAGCGAGGCGAATAGCGGGCAAAAGAAAACCCGCGTTGGCCGAGGCCTCAGCGGGCTTTCTCCGTCAGTCAGGTATTAGCCGTTCCAACTATCGCGAATCGCCTCTACCAGGAGCTTTGCGAGCACCTGAATAGAGAGATTCTTTAGGAAATTTTTCATCTCCAAAGACCTCGATTGGGGCCTCTGTCCCTATCAATGCTTTTCCGGAACACATGGCACTGACAAGAGCATTGTCAGATGATCTTTGCGAGACGCGGGCGGGGCTGGTGTTAACCGGGGATCAAATCCGCGCGGGTTCCTACGCCCGCGTCCCTGGCAGTGAATCTTTAGACGGGAAGCACCCCACCCGGCTCGCACGTCACAACTGACTGCTGGCGATCTTACCGGCTCCGCTGTCGCTGTGCCATCACAAAACGGGTTGGCGAGCATTTCTATGGGCAAAAAAAAACCGCCGTAGGAGGGCGGTTTTTTCGGCATCGCGGTTAGGAGCCGCTTTGCCAGGTCTCGCAAAGATCATCTGACTGGGTTCATGGTTGCAAAAGTTGACACGTATGGCAACTCTTTTTTGAGTAATTCCCCAGTAAACGCTAGGGGAAACGAGGCAGCGCGCTATGGGCGTGCCCCCATTCGGGGGGCGGCTGTCGTGAACCAAGCCCCGGCCAAAAGCACGCCGGGTCTTGGCCCTTCGGGCTTCCATCCTCACGCCTCCGGCCTACGGCCTGCGCGCTCCGCTTGCCGGTCGTTCCAGGGCAACCACTGCGGCTAGCTCAGCAACCATCGGTAGGAAGCGGACGCCCCAATGGCCTATCCGCCACCAGGCCTTGCCTGCAAGGGGCTTTCGCGGCATATCCTCGCTCGCTACGCTCCCTGCGGTATTCCACGGTCCCCTTGCACGCGGCCTGGCTCTGGATAGTCCGGGCTTACCGCGTCCTACCGAAGGCTGCCGAGCAGATCCACCCAGCGGTGGTGTGCTTCCATTCCCAAAGAGCAAGGCGGCATCCGCTTCGCGGCTGCTGCTTTGAAAAGCGTTTGTTTCCCGCGCCCCACGCTCGGCATTAAAGCAGATCGGCAAGAGCGCCTGCGGTCAAGCGCTCAATGCCATGCAAATCGATCAGAGGGAGTTGGCCAGGTCGTACACGCCGGTTACAGCGAACCAAAGGCCGATACCCGCAGCAAGCGCCGTATACAAGGGCAACCGCTTGTGTTTGTCCGTGTAGCCATCGCTGAATCTGTTCTGCTTCGGGGTGATGGTATAGAAGAACCCTTGAATGGCCTTGGGCAGGAGGATCAGGAATGCAAGACCCTTTAGGCTCAGTTCAGCGTTATCTGTCCACGGGAATCGGGCCAGCCAAAATGCGCAGCCAATCCACAGGAGCCAGCCCCAGGCGAAAAGCGCCTTGGTTTGGTTCGGGGAAATAGTCTTTTCCATGTCAGCCTCGCTTGTCCGGGCGACCTTCATTCCAGGTCATCCAGTAAAAAATGACGATGCCGACAACGGCGCCTAATGGGCCAATGCGCTCAGTCCAGGCAATCGGAAGAAGGGTAGGGAGGGCCAGTTTCAGGCCGATCACAATCATGGTTGCAACGATCCACCCAAACCCGGCTGCAACGGGGGTGAGCAAAATGCGTTTGACGATCAGGTCCGTGTTCATAAGTACCCCCTTTTATCCGATAAGTGTGGCGATGAGATCTATCACTTTCGAATCACGCGCCATCACCCACGCGAAAACCGCCAAGGTCAGCAGCCCGTAAATCCACCGACGTTGTTGATCGGGGGTGACTTCGGCCCCGCTCTCCGGCCATATCGGCGGGATATCACCCTGGAGGAATTTGGGGAAAAGGCCCATCAACGCGAACCAGGCCCAATCGAAACCAGCAGGCCCAGCGTAGGGCGACTTGGTGGCGATCCAAGCAGCTAGGCCGAGCCAGGCAGCCCATGCGCATGCGCGTATGACCCCCTTCTTTTTCGACGTTAAAGCGATCATGTAACCTCCTTGTTCACAACGATTAGTGTACCGGCTCAACGTGCTTGCGGGTCGTAAGATCCAGGCCAACGGCACGCATTACGGCCAGCAGGGTTTTCAAAGTCGGGTTGCCCTTGTCCGAGAACGACCGGTAGAGGTGTTCGCGGGAAAGGCCAGATTCATTGGCAAGGGCGGTCATCCCTTTGGCGCGGGCTACGACACCCAGGCATTTTGCGATATAGGCCGCATCGCCCGTTTCGAATGCGTCCTCCATGAATACCGCGATGGACTCCGCATCAGTCAACGCATCAGCGGGGTCGTAGTCGTAAAATTGTTCTTTCATTCATCGTCACTCCACTGGCTGGCCAACGCTTTAGCGGTTTCGATATCCCGCGCTTGGCTGCTCTTGTCCCCACCACACAGCAACAGGACCAGTTGGTTACCGCGCTGCTGAAAATACACCCGGTAGCCGGGGCCGTGATGGATGCGCAGTTCGCTGATCCCCTGGCCCACTGGTTGAACGTCCCCAAGCAGACCATTTGCAACGCGGAAGACTCGCGCAGCGATGATGGCTTTGGCCTGCTTGTCTCGCAGCTTGCGTTCCCAGTTCCTGTACGTGGCGGTTTGTTTAATTGTCTTCATGGGCTCAATTGTAGCTTATAAATCACGGCTAGGCAAGATTCTCGCACGCGAGAAAGTCAATTAATAGTAAATATAATATTGACCATAAGTTGACGCAAGGGTGATTTTTTAGGATACTGAATCCGTCGAAGCAATCCCGTCTCGACAGCCTGGAACCAGCGGCGGCAACCGCTCCGGGCAACACTGCGAAGGAGTTCGAAGCATGTCTATTTTCAAAGAGTTGGCGTTACCTTCTACGCTTGACGATCTGCTAACTGCCCGCGAGGAAGCGCTACGGCTGATCACTGATGCACGCCGCATGCTGGAGCTGGCCCAGGAAGTTCTAGCGCCCCATGGTCGGCATCTGATGCCTCACGCTGCGCAACTCAGGGAAGACCAGGACAGGGTGCGCCGCGAACTGGACACCTCCCTATGGCGCCGGGCGTTCGATATGACAGGCTTTAAGCAACTGATGGACGCCGAGGCCGTCGCGGAGTTTGAGAAGAGCCTTTGCCCATCCCCGCCTGAATTCACCGCGTCGACGATCACCGCGACGTTCATCGACTTGCGCATAAACGCCGAATCCATGTTCCAGCGTGGGGTTTTCAATGTGTTCCGGTATCTCTCCGACGACTACCGCACCAACGCAAAAGAGCCGTTTCGCATCGGCCAGAAAGTGATCATGGAAGGGATGGTCGAACCTTCGTTCAAAAGTGGCCTTTGCATCCGGTACGGTTCATGGGCCAAGGACAAGCTCAATGACCTTGACCGGGTATTTCAGACGCTCGATGGCAAGCCCTTCCAGGCGCACGCATTGACCTCAGCTATGGATGCAGCTTTTCAGGCTGGGGAAGTGTTCGAGAACGAGAACTACCGGGCCAAGGCGTTCAAGAAGGGCACCCTCCACCTGGAGTTTCTGCGCCTGGATCTGCTGGACAAAGTGAATGAGCAGATTGCCGAATATTACGCCGGCAACGTGCTGCCAGACGCCCGCGCTGCGTAGTAAAAAAATGTCACTATCAGTCAAATTAGATTTGACTGATAGTTGACTTGTTGGGGTTCCTTTGCGATACTTACCACGTCGAAGCAATTCCGCTTCGACAGCCCGGAACCAGCGGCGGCAACCGCTTCGGGCACACTGCGAAGGAGTTTCCATGAGCGCCTATATCCTGAATCGTTTTCACATCTCCGCCATCCTCATGTTCACCTGCAACGGCAAGCCGGATGCAACCACCTACCAGCTCCTTGCCGATAAAGGCCAGCAGCTGCTTGACGAAAACATCCGATCCGTACGCACGCGCTACCCTCGCGAAACGTTCAAGGGCGAGCTGTTCGGCCTGGATGAAACTGTCCCCAAGCCCACCCCGCTCGAAGCCCTCAAGCTCATCCAGTGCCTGGAATATCAGTCCAATCAAAACCCCGACTATTACGCGACCCAGGCATTTCGCACCCTGCATGAAATTCGCCGCGTAGCGCAGTCCAAGCTGCCGGGCTGGGATCAGGCGAGCTGGGATCTGGTCTGATGGCCGCGAATGCCCAGCAGGTAGCGCCGCCCATGTGGCGCTACTCCCTGCGCTGGTGTCTGCCTCACTTGCCATGCCCCGGTGACTTCGAGCTGCTGGTGATCGAGGCGCCGGCAGGGCAGAAGCTCCCCGAGGAAATGCGCAAGGCGTGGGAGGCCCGGCCCGAGGGTTACGGGGTCTGTCTCGACTTTCCCGCCTCTCAGGCGGTCAAGCGCTGGAGCGCCGAGGCAAAAGGCAAGGTCAGGCGCAAGAACCTGGAGCGGCGGGTTGAAAAGCAGGCTCCGCTGTTTGCGGACGAGCTGATAGCCCGCGAACTGGCCCAGCGTCCCGCCTATTTCGAAGGCAAGTAATCTAAAAGCCGGTACATGCGGCGGCAACCGCTCCGGCACAGCGAAGGAGAATCCCGCAATGACTACATACCGTGTCGTATGGGCCGTTGATATCGACGTTGACGGCGATCATCGAGCAGCCGCAGAGGCGTGCGCACGCCACTACTTCCAGCCGCGAATTGCAGATGGCGATCCCGACAGCGCATGCGTGTTCAAAGTGACGGGACCAGACAACAAGCCCGCCGAGGTCGACCTGGTGCCGAGCTTGTGCGATCTCATTGGTGACGACACCGAGTAAACGTAACCCAACAGTGCCCGGATCCAGCGGCGGCAACCGCTCCGGGCACTTGCGAAGGAGTACGCATGAACGCAATCAGCCGCGGCTGCCCCTCGGGCGGCGCTCACCCTGTTTTATCCCTCGCCCAGGTCGAGGCCCTGCGCGCTGCGCTGGCCGGTCGGCTGCTGGCCGTGTGTTTCGGATCGGGCGTGGATTCCACGGCCATGCTCGTAGCCCTGCACGCGGCAGGGCTGCGCCCGGATATCATCACCTTTGCCGACACCGGCGCGGAGAAACCCGAGACGTTGGCCCACATTGAGGCGATGGATTCAGTGCTGCGTGCGTGGGGCTGGCCGTCCGTTAGCGTGTGCCGGAAGAAACCGAAGCCCACCACCGGATACCAGGATCTTTACGGCAACTGCATGGCCAACGAGACATTGCCTAGCCTGGCCTTTGGCATGAAATCTTGTTCGGTGAAGTGGAAGCAGGTTCCCCAAGATCAGTTTCTCATGGGCGCCCGTTCTGGCCCGAACGCCAGGCCAGCGCATCCTGTGTGGGAACGCGCCAAGGTGACGGGGCAACGCATCGTCAAGCTGATCGGTTACGACTGCGGCAAAGCAGATCTGCGCCGCTCCAAAGCGCTCAAGCCTGCGGACGCAAACTTCGATTATGTCTACCCGTTGCAGCTGGTTCGCTGGACTCGCCGCGATTGTGTGCGTGCGATCACTCATGCGCTCGGCGCGGACCTGGTACCGATCAAATCCGCCTGCTTTTTCTGCCCAGCTTCCAAGCACTGGGAACTCTATTGGCTTGCCGCGAATCACCCCGAGCTGCTGGAGCGGGCGCTGTTGCTTGAGCGCAACGCCCTCACTGGCAAGCACAGCCGATTCGACGCAGTACAGTTTGGCGCCTCATGGGAAGACCTAGTGCGAAATGCCGATGGCTTCCCCAGCACGACGACAACGGTAGGGCTAGGGCGTAGCTTTGCCTGGAACCAGTGGGCCAGGGTCAATGACGTTGTAGACGAGCATTTTAACGTCAGGCGAGCCGCTGCCGATCGAGCGCGTTTTGCGGCGTTGTCCGACAGTTTGCGGGATCCAGATAATGCCCTGGACTCGCGTACGCCGGGCATTCCCGTTGTCGATATCACTAACTCTGAGCAGTTAGAGCTGTGGTAAATTATTAGTAAAAATAGATTTGACTACAAGTTGACATTGAGAATGGCCTTTGCGATACTGGGAACCGTCGAAGCAATCCTGCTTCGACAGCCTGGAACCAGCGGCGGCAACCGCTCCGGGCGCATTGCGAAGGAGATTCAAACAATGGCTATCGAAACCCACCTGTTCTATTTCAGCTCAGCCACGCAGCTGCGCGATTTCTCCGGCTTCACCGTCGAGCCGTCCCATCAAGCCCGCCCAGGGCAAGAACCCTCCACCGTCACCATGTACACGGTCGTCGCTCAGCGCTCCGGCATCGGCCAGCGCGAAGTCATCGCAGAGTTCCCGCTGGAACTGCATGCCGAGATTTTCCGCGACATGGCCGAGGCGACAGCCCGCGCCCTCTGACCACAGCCCCGCCCGGACCTTGGGTCCGGGCCATCGTGACGGATGACGAACATGCTTACAAAGTATGTGCTCAAGCACTTTCATTTCTGCTGCGGGCTTGGCGGCGGCGCCAAAGGCTTCAACCAAAACAAGGAAGTGGTCGGCCACCTGCAGGCGGAATGGCGCTGCATTGGCGGTGTCGATGTGGACGCCGGCGCGCTGCGTGATTTCCAACGCCTGGCCGGTGTACCAGGTACGCAAATGGACCTGTTCACCCGCGAGCAATACACCGCCTTCCATGGCAAGGAACCGCCAGCAGACTGGCGGGAGGCAACCCCGGCTGATATTCGCCGCGCTGCGGGCTTTCAGGATCCTGATGTGGTGTTCATCAGCAGCCCCTGCAAAGGCGCTTCTGGCCTGTTGTCCGAGGCGTTGAGCCTAACCCCCAAGTACCAGGCCCTCAATGAACTGACGTTGCGCTGCGTGTGGCTCATGTGCGAGGCCTGGCAGCACAACCCGCCCGGCCTGATCGTGTTCGAGAACGTGCCGCGCCTGGCCACCCGTGGTCGCCACCTGCTCGATCAGATCGTTCAGGTGTTGAACTTCTTTGGCTATGCCGTGAGCGAGACAACCCACGACTGCGGGGAGCTGGGCGGCCTGGCCCAAAGCCGCAAGCGCTTTCTGCTGGTGGCCCGGCACGTAGAGAAAGTGCCACCGTTCTTGTACGAGCCGGAAAAGAAATCCCTGCAATCGGTCGGTGCTGTCCTTGGCCGCATGCCGCTGCCTGGGGATATCGAGCGCGCTGGCCCAATGCATCGGGTTCCAGCGCTGCAATGGAAAACGTGGGTTCGCCTTGCCCTGGTCGAGGCAGGCAAGGACTGGCGCAGCCTGGATCAGTTGGCCATCGAGGACGGTTATCTGCGCGACTTCGTGATAGTGCCCGAGGCGTTCTCGGGGTATCTAGGCGTGCGTAACTGGGGTGATTCAATGGGCACCGTTGCCGGCCAGACAGGGCCAACCAATGGCGCATTTTCGGTTGCAGATCCGCGCAGCCCGGCACACGCCGCGCAGTACCAGCAATATGGCGTACGGCGCTGGGAGGACTCGAGCGGCGCAATCATCGGCATCAAGTCGCCAGGGCAGGGCACGTTCAGCGTGGCCGATCCGCGTGGAGCAGCTGGTGGACACGGGAAATACAGCGTCACCCGCTGGGATGGCTCGGCACGCACCGTCATTGCCGGCAGCACGACAGGGCAGGGCGCGTTTGCCGTACAGGATCCGCGCCCAGGCTTGCGCCGCGTGAAAGGCGATGCCTACCTCACCGGGGGCCACTATGGCGTCGTGCCGTGGGAAGGCCTGGCCGGGGCAGTATCCGCCAGTGCGCGCCTGGACAATGGCCGCTGGAGCGTTGCCGATCCGCGCATGCCAGCCGCCAATGATCGATTGACCTGCGTGATTCGAAGCCTCGACGGCACCTGGCACCGCCCATTCACCACGCTGGAAATGGCGGCGCTGCAAAGCCTGGTTGACCCGGAAGAAATGCTTGAGCTGGACGGTTTGAGCGACCAGGCGTGGCGCGAGCGGATCGGTAATGCGGTACCACCGAAAGCCGCTGAGGCAATCGCCGGTGTAATGGCCCAAACCCTCCTGCTGGCCAAGCAGGGTGAAACCTTCCTGCTCAGTCATATGCCGGTATGGGTTCGCCCCGTCGCGGTCGGCCTGTCGCTGGCCAGCGAACTCGACAAGGCAGCATAACCAACCTACAGGCGCCTCAGCCCGGGGCGCCTAACTCAGCCCGGAAATGACGGCGGCAACCGTCCCGGGAACCCACGCGAAGGAGTAACACCATGTTCCGCGATCTCACGATGAGCAAAGCCCAACGTTCCAGCCAGGCCCTGCATACCGCTGCGCGGTTGGCAGAGCATCGGAAGAAGTGGTATTCAGCCGCCGAGCTTTACGAAGCAGCCGCATCCCTTTGGCCAGGCAAAGGCATCAGTTTGATGCGCCGCGCCGAACAGTGCCGCTCCCTGGTTGTCGATGCCAGCGATGAAATGGAATTTGAGGATTGAGCCATGGACGAACGAACGGAACAGCAACTGACCGATTATCTCGATACCCTGTTGTGGCTGGAGACCGCCTCCGTGGCCGAGATCGAAGGTGCCTTATCCACGGCCTCCGCCACTGTACGTGAGGACCTGGAGCTGGGCATTCAGTGCATGATGGACTCAGACCGTCCCGGCTTGGCCAACTACTTTCCCAACCTGGTCAGTCGGCCCACTTCGCTGTCAGTCATCCGCCAAAAATTCTCAGCTGTCGCACTGGCTATGGATCAGCTTGAGGACTCGATGCGCCGGCGACAAACGGATCCTACCTATCCGTTAATGGGTTATGGCGCGGTTCTTGGTACGTTGGCCAAGTTGCAATACCTGAACAAAATCACACCATCGCAGCGGGAGTTGCTGCTCAGCGAACTGGCTAGCCTCAAAGCTGGCGGCATGCGTCTGGACAATTAAGGAGGCGTCATGAACCGCATGGCTAAACGTCGGAATCGGTTACCCGTGATCCTCTGCGTAGCTGGGGGCATTCTCATTTTCGTGGTTGAAATGTTTTCGTCCTGGCACATGACCGAACGGCGCGTAGCGCGAAAGAACCAGGAGAAGGCTCGGTATCTGCAGGAGCATTCGCCGCCAAAACCAGCCAATACGCACCTAGAGGTATTCATGCCGCCAGGGGCTTCGCACAATACCTCACACACCATCAAGGAAGCGGTTTCGCCTTGAGCCATCATGGGCGTGCCCCTGCGGGGGCGGCTGTCGTGAACCAAGCCCCGGCCAAAAGCACGCCGGGTCTTGGCCCTTCGGGCTTCCATCCTCACGCCTCCGGCCTACGGCCTGCGCGCTCCGCTTGCCGGTCGTTCCAGGGCAACCACTGCGGCTAGCTCAGCAACCATCGGTAGGAAGCGGACGCCCCAATGGCCTATCCGCCACCAGGCCTTGCCTGCAAGGGGCTTTCGCGGCATATCCTCGCTCGCTGCGCTCCCTGCGGTATTCCACGGTCCCCTTGCACGCGGCCTGGCTCTGGATAGTCCGGGCTTACCGCGTCCTACCGAAGGCTGCCGAGCAGATCCACCCAGCAGTGGGGCGCTTCCATTCCCAAAGAGCAAGGCGGCATCCGCTTCGCGGCTGCTGCTTTGAAAAGCGTTTGTTTCCCGCGCCCCACGCTCGGCATTAAAGCAGCTCGGTAAAGCGGTCAAGCGTTCGGATCAAGAAAAAGCAGATTTCTCGCGTGCGAGAAACGCGACAATCGGTCAATATAGATTTGACCAATAGTTGACTTTAGTTAGGCGTTGGGCGATACTACTCATGTCGAAGCAATTCCGCTTCGACGGTCTGGAACCAGCGGCGGCAACCGCTCCAGGCAAATCGCGAAGGAGTTTACGCATGACTATCACCGCTCAAGCACCCGCCCTCAGCTTCAACAACTGGCTCACCTCAGCCGACTTTCTGAACTTCGCCAAAAAGATCTGGGCGCCTGTCGTGGATTCGAACATCGAGGCGATGGAGCGCAAGGTTGACGATCTCTACGGCGCGGCATGCGGGCGCTTTCCAACCTATGACACCATGGTGCACAACGCCTTCTGTGCGAGCATGGATGACGAGTTCGGCACCGATGAGCATGCCGAGGGAGTGGCAGAAGCGTTCGCGTACGCCCGCGAGGCTTATGGCTATATGTCCGCCAGTGAAAACGAAGCACAGCGGCAGGAGGACGCGGATAACGGCCTCTGCTGGCACGGCCTGGACGTAATGACCTGCCCTTGCGGTTGTTTCGAGAACGATTAATTCAAACGGAAAAGGAGATTCATCATGGCCCGTGGCGTAAACAAAGTGATCCTGGTCGGTACTTGCGGGCAGGATCCCGAGGTCCGCTACCTTCCCAATGGCAACGCCGTGACCAACCTCAGCTTGGCCACCAGCGAGCAGTGGACCGACAAACAGACCGGCCAGAAGGTCGAGCGCACCGAGTGGCACCGTGTGTCGCTGTTCGGCAAAGTGGCCGAAATCGCTGGTGAATACCTGCGTAAAGGTTCGCAGTGCTACATCGAAGGCAAACTGCAAACCCGCGAGTGGGAAAAGGACGGCATCAAGCGTTACACCACCGAAATCATCGTCGACATCAACGGCACCATGCAGCTGCTCGGCGGTCGCCCGCAAAACCAGCAGCAGGGCGGCGACCCCTACAACCAGGGCGGCAGCAACCAGGCCCCCCGCCAGCAAGCCCCGCGTCAGCAGCCACCGCAGCGCCCGGCACAGCCGGCGCCGCAGCCAGCGGCAGACTTTGACAGCTTCGATGACGACATACCGTTCATGGATCCGTACCGCTTCAACTGGCACCTCCAATAACCATCCATCAACGAAGAAGCCCGGCATTAGCCGGGTTTTTTGTTCGACAAATGGTCAATTTAGATTTGACTAATAGTTGACTTCTGTTTGTGCCTTTGCGATACTAACCCCGTCGAAGCAATCCCGCCTCGACAGCCTGGAACCAGCGGCGGCAACCGCTCCAGGCAAATCGCGAAGGAGATTCAAAAATGCGTCTATCCAGCAACTTCCGTAACCCTTGCATGGTCCGCAGCGACAGCCCGCTGAGCAATGACGAGATTGCCCGTGTTGCCCCCTCAATCTTTGCCGAGGAAGCACACGAAAGCCGCTCCGATCGCTACCGCTACATTCCCACCGTTGACGTACTGGAAGCGCTGCGCAGTGAAGGCTTCATGCCATTCATGGCATGCCAAACCCGCGTGCGTAACACCGACAAGCGCGAACACACCAAGCACATGATCCGCCTGCGTCACGCCAACACCATCGTTGCCAAAGAGGCCAACGAAATCATTCTGCTGAACAGCCACGACGGCACCAGCAGCTACCAGATGATGGGCGGTTGCTTCCGTTTCGTGTGTGCCAATGGCCTGGTGCTGGGTGATGCCGCGATGGATCAGAAAGTTCGCCACAGCGGTCGCCAGGACGTTATCGGGGATGTGATCGAGGGCGCTTATGAAGTCCTGAATCAGTTCGAGCTGATTCAGGATCAACGCGAAACCATGAAGGGTATCCAGCTTGGCAACGACCTGCAGCACGCATTTGCCGAGGCTGCACTTGCCTACCGCTATGACCCGGCAGACGGCCCTGCTCCGGTTACTGCACGCCAACTGCTGGAACCACGTCGCCGCGAAGACGCTACCAATGACCTCTGGTCGACCTTCAACCGCGTACAGGAAAACACCATCAAGGGAGGGCTGCGAGGCCGCAACAAGCAAGGGCGCCGTACCAGCACCCGTGCCGTGACCGGCATTGACCAGGACGTAAAGCTTAATCGCGCCCTGTGGGTACTGGCTCAGCACCTGCGCCAAGCCGCCTAACTGCCACAGGCCGGGCGCGCAGCGCGCCCGGTCTGCCCCATGCAAGGAGATCGCAGCCATGCAAAAAGTTTTCTATGTACCTGGTCAAACCGCAATCATCGATTACGTCCGTCAGATCGGCCCCAATGTATGGGCCGCTCGCGGAACCTGGCTCATGCTGCCAGAGATCCAGCTAAGGCACCCCGGCGCTGTGCTGGGGGATGAAGTAGGCTTTCTGCAAGCACAGGAAGCCGCCCACGGCACCCAGCCGGCGCGCATCACCGAAACCCGGTATGACTTCGCGCTAAGCCGCGCTCAGGTGCTTGATTACAAGGCCGGCGAGGCCGGCGATTCGTTCATACTGCAGGCCCCCGAGGTTGGCGACCTGGTGCGCGTGTACGCCCGTTCAAACGGGCTTTACTGGACGTTCCTGGCGCTGCCAACGATCACGCATTGCGAGATCTGGCAGCGGATCCGCGAGCAGGGGGCCGCGACTGATTGACTACTGACACTAGGAGCTGATGAATGCAGCCGATGTACACCAAAGAAGAATGGAAGAAGGTTGCGCCCCTGTTTGCTTCCAAGCGCCTGGCCATCTCGACTGTCGAGGTGGCCAAGGCCGTTCTGGTCGATGGCCAGCGCATCACCGACGTAGCCGAGGCCAGAGGGATGACCAAGCAGACCGCCCACGCAGCGGTTAAGCGCGTGCGGAAAATCCTTGAAGAACAGGGCGCCGGCGAACTGGTACCCGTTCTTGTGTGGCTGCCCCCCGAGCTGGCCGAGCAGGTACGGGAAATGGCCAAGCCATTCCCGCAGCCTGCTGCCCCGAAAAAGTAGGTCGATAGGAGAGAGGTTCATGGAGAGAGCTACTAAATCTGCTGCTGCACTAATGCTATGGAGTGCGCTTGTGGTTGCCGCCCTACATTTCACCTGGCCAGCGGCCACGCTACCGGTCGAAGAGATCCCAGCACTACCTGGAGTTGAGCAGTGCGGGTTCGATAAATTCGAGAATTGCTTCGCCAAAGCCGTCACGCAGCGTCAGTGGATTTTCACGCGCCGTAATGAGTTCGCGGAATCTTACCCGGAGAGAACCCACAACCATCTGTTGATCGGTGCGATTGCCTGGGTAGCCCCAGTCGCCCTGTTTTTTGCGGTCCGTCAATATCGGCAGGGCCTCGGCAAAAGTCGGAAGGAGAAACGTAATGTCGTTTGATGCACTCTTTTTTCCCGGCGACCGGGTTCATTCGGTTTCCATTCATAACGTGACCCTTGTCGGTGGCCAGCTTAGCGAGGACGGGGTAACGCCCCAAATGATCGTTGAGTACCAGGGGAAACAGCATGTTTTGCGCGCCACTCGCCCAGTGTACGAGAAGGACATAGGCAAAGTGGGATACGTGCTGCCATCACAATTTCCGTCTGCAGCCGAATACGGCTCCACGATTTTCCGGGCATACCAGGATCAGAGCCTGCGCCGCGTATACGAACTGGACACCACGAACGACGAATATCACATGGTGCCGCTTAATCATGGAAAGTGGCCTCATCATCGTGCTCATCTGCAATGCGGTTGGCGTTGCGACAGTCGGCCTACCGGCTTTCTCGCACCGGCAGGGCTTGTGCCCGGGGCCAATGGTGAGTTCGTACCGGACGAAACGGAAGTCGTATCTGTGCGCATCCCCCCCGAATTTGAATGGGAAGCACGCCGGCATCAGATGAAAGCTGCCGATCTGCTCGAAAGCTTTATCGGTGACCTGGCTGGCATCCAGAACTATGCAAACAAACCTCGGGCTGATCGCTTCGGTAGCAACGGCAGCGATGAACGCATGCTGGCCGAAAACTGGCTGGAGCGTGCGCATGGTATGAAGGCCATCGACCCGGACCAGTTGAGCCAGCAGATCGAAGAAGCCGAGGAATGGGACGCGCAGCAGGACGAATGGTCGGAGCTGCTGGGCGAATACGCTGATCGAGGCGGTGATCCTCGCCAGTTGCTGGAAGCCGTTGACGGTGTGCTGACCAAGCTGGACGAGTTGGGGCCTGATTTTGTGCTGGATCTGCAGGCCGAGGTTGAAGCGACTCAAACCCTACCCAAACTCACCGAGTTGAATCCCTCGCAGCTGGCGTACCTTGAAAAGTGGCTGGCCAGCAACGGCCCGAACAACCTCCTGAAATGGCCTGGTTGGCATGACGCCCGACTTGGCCAGGCTCCGAAAGACGTTTGACTTCCTCTCTTGTGCGTGCCCCCTTCGGGGGGCGGCTGTCGTGAACCAAGCCCCGGCCAAAAGCACGCCGGGTCTTGGCCCTTCGGGCTTCCATCCTGGGGGAACCGCAGAATTCGGAAAAAATCGTACGCTAAGCTAACGGTGTTCTCGTGACAGCTCTTTGACTAGGCTTTCTAA
>NZ_BCAV01000077.1:0-23655 GCF_001320125.1 Pseudomonas sp. NBRC 111119 | reverse complement strand
CGGCGCTCGGTCTCACAGGCGCAGACCTTGCTGTGGCGAGCACCCAGCGCCCTCCACCAATTCAGCGTTTGCCCAGGATTTTCTCCAGCATCTCAGGCCGCGGTGCACCCTGCTGGCTCTGGATGTTGCCTTGGTCATCCTTGTAGAAAATCGCCGGGGTGGCCTGCAGGCCCATCTCCTGCATCAAGGCCATGTTCCCTGCCAACTTCTGCTGCACGGCAGCGGGCACCTGCTCAAGGGCCTTGAGGGTGCTCGCGCGGCCGGCTTTTTCATGCTGCTGCAGGGCCTTGGCAGGGTCTTTGGCGGCGAGCAGGGCCGCCGATTTGCCCGGGCTGTCTTCGCGGATGATGCCCACCATGATGTGGCGCAACTGGACCTTGCCAGCCTCTACCCACGGGCGCGCCTGCTCCCAGAACATGTTGCAGTACGGGCAGTTCGGGTCGCTGAACAGGTAGACCGTGCGCGGCGCGTCGGCCTTGCCATCGGCGATCCAGGCAGACTGTTCCATCTTGCCCCAGAATGCCTTGGTCATTGGCCCGTACACCAGTTTCTGCAGGGGCTCGGCGGTGAGGTCCTTGCCTTGTTCGTCGAACAGGTTACCCACCAGCACATGCTTGCCGTCCGGGGTCAAATACAAGGCCAGGCCGTTGTTCTGGTACTCGGCCGCATAGCCGCGCATGCCGTTAGGGGCGTCGAAGCTGCCTTTGATGACAGCGCCCTTGGCCTGCAACTGCTGAACGGCTTTGGGCAGGTCTTCGGCATACACGGCAGGGGTGGCCAGCAGGGCCAGGGTCAGGGGCAGCAGTGGGGTGATGCGCATGTCAGTTTCCTTGTACGGCAGGCCCGGGCGCAGGGGCCCGGTCGAATGATTCAAGGGCATGACGCAGGCTGGCCCGGGACAGTTCGCCCAGGTGGCTGCCCACCAGCCGGCCATCCGCGTCATAGAAAAGGGTGGTGGGCAGCGCCATGGAGTCCACGCGCTGGGCCAGCAGGCCGGTGCCGTCGAACAGCACGTGGGTCAGGCTCAAGCCCGTGGTTGCGAGAAAGGTGCTGACATTTTCCGGGGTCTCGCCCTGGTTGACGAATAGAAAGGTCACCTGCGGGTACTCACCTTGGGCCTGCTGCAGCACTGGCATTTCGCGGCGGCATGGCGGGCACCAGGTGGCCCAGATATTGATGACCAGCGGCTTGCCACGGTAGCTGTGCAGCGCCACCGGCTGATCACTGGCATCGCGCAGGGTCAGGTCCGGCAACTCGGTGCCCTTGCTGTACAGGTGACCGCCCAAGCTGGCCAGCGCCCAGAACAAGGCGCCACTGAACAGCGCCCACCCCAGCGGCCGGCGCAACCCGGGCTGGCGCCAGCCCTGCCAGCCAGCCGCCAGCACCATGCCGACCAGGCCGGACCAGAACAGAAAGCCGCCGTCACGGATGTCGATGACCTGCAACGGCTCGTCCTTGTACATCGACCAGTAGGCCACGACAAAGCCGATACGGGCGCACACCACGCCGACCAGGAACAGGTTGAACAATGCTGATTCGGGGCTTTCGCCACCCCGGCGGGCCACCCACCAGCCAACCACGCTGGCAATGCCCAGCGCCGCCAGCAGCAGCAGGTGGTTGAGGGCCATGGTGAGCGGCCCCAGGGTGACGGTGAGCATCAGCCTTGGCTCCTGGTGTGTGCCCAGTGTTGCACGAACGCCGCTGCATCCACTTCGCCGGTGATGCGCCTGGCGCGGCGCTCGTCGCCTTCAGGGCCAACCCAGATCAGCGTCGGCGGCCCCGGCACCTGGTAGCGCTGCAGCAGGGCCTTGCTGGCGGGGGTGTCTGCGGTGACGTCCAGGCGCAGCAGGTGCACACCTGCCAGCTCGGCCTGTACGTCAGGGCGATTGAACACTTGTTTTTCCATGACCTTGCACGACACGCACCAGTCGGCATAGTAGTCCACCAGCACCCACTGGCCACGGCCCTTGGCAGCGTCCAGCTCGCGTTGCAGGGCTTCTGGGGTGTTGACCGTGACGAAGTGGTCTTCGCCAGCCTGGCTGGCCGCTGGCGCGCCTCCGCCACCCGTGAACGGCCGCAAGGGTTGCCAGAGGTCATCGCCGCCGGCAGCCGCGCCTACCAGCAGCAGCCCACCCCACAGCGCGCCCAGCAGCGGCACGGCGCGCAGGGCCGGCAGGCGCTGCAGCGCCGGCCACGCCGCCCATGCCAGGGCGATCAGCCAGGCGCCGCTCAACGCCAGCAGCAGGCTGGCCGGCAGCAGGGTACGCAAGATGTACAAGGCCATGGCCAGGAACACGAAACCGAACACGCCCTTGACCAGGTTCATCCAGGCGCCTGGGCGCGGCAGGAAGCGGTTGCCCAGGGTCACCAGCAGCAACAGGGGCAGGCCCATGCCCAGCCCCAGGCTGAATAGCACCAGGCCGCCTTGCACCACGTCGCCACTCTGGGCGATGTACAGCAGCGCGCCGGCCAGGGGCGCCGTCATGCAGGGGCCCAGCAGCAGGCCGGACAACGCACCCAGCAGGGCCGCACCGTACAGGTTGCCACCGCGGGTGCCCTGGCCTGCACGGTCCAGGCGGTCGCGCAGGGCAGCGGGCAGTTGCAGCTCGAAGGCACCGAACATCGGCAGGGCCAGCAGCACGAACAAGGCGGCCAGGCTACCCAGCAGCCAGGGCTGTTGCAGCCAGGCCTGCAGGCTGGCGCCCAGCAGGGCGGCCACCACCCCCAACGCGGCATAGACCAGGGCCATGCTCACCACATAGGCCCCGGCCAGCAGCCAGCCCCGGCGCGCGCTGGCACCATTGCCCAACACCAGCCCGGCCAGTATCGGCAGCATCGGCAACGAGCAGGGCGTGAACGCCAGCAGCAGGCCAAGGCCGAAGAACGCCAGCAAGCCCCAGGCCAGGTTGCCGTTCTGCAGGTTGCTGGCCAGCGCCTGGTCGCTGGCCTGTTCGCCTGTCCGGGCTGCGGCGCTGCCACCCAAGTCAATCAACGTGGTCTGCGGCGGGTAGCACAGGCCGGCGTCCGCGCAGCCCTGCCAGCCTAGGCGCAACTGGCCTCGGGCGTTGGCCGGCAGCACCAGCTCGAGCTGCTCACGGTACACCGTGCTGTCACCAAAGAACTCGTCATTGTGGTTGAGCCCGGGCGGCAACTGCGGGTGCTGCTCAGCCGGCAGGCCGTCGAATTTCAGACGTTTCTGGTACAGGTAATAGCCGGGCTTGATTTGAAAATACAGGTGCATCTGGCCGTCGGCCTGGCGGTCCTGGGTGAGTACGAACGCCTGCTCGACGGGCAGGAAATCAGGTTTGACGGCGAAGGGGTTGGCCTGCAGGGGCCCGGCCAGCAGCACTGTCAGAAACAGCAGAAGAACGCGCATGTGTTTGCCTTGGCAGAATTTCGAATGCGGCCATGCTGGCCCGGGTTTATTAACCCAAGGTTAACCCTTGTCGGCTGGAAAGCGGCAACTGCCCGTGGTTGCAGTTGTGCAAGGCATCAGCGCGTTGGGTTGGTGCGAGCCACGCCCCATGGTCAAATCGATCCTTTGAGGTCGTATGATGAACGCCAGGTGACCGACATGGTCAACTATCTGCGTCAGGCATGGGGTGGCTTGCCCGGTGACTTTAGTGAACAACAGCTGGCCGAGCTGAAGGCGGAGTGAAGCGTGCAGCATCTCGATCTACAGGTGGTTCGCCAGGCGTTGCAGTGGTCGGGTGCCGGCCAGCGTGTCTGGCTGTGCACGGTGCTGGCCACCTACGGTTCGGCGCCTCGTGCGCCGGGTTCGCTGCTGGCGGTGAATGCCGCTGGCCAGTGGCTGGGCTCGTTGTCCGGCGGCTGCGTGGAAGACGATTTTCTCGAGCGGGTGGCCTTGGGCGAATTCCCTGAGCCGGCCGCCATCGTGCGTTATGGCGATGGCAGTGATGCACGCTCGCAGGTGAGCCTGCCGTGCGGCGGGGTGCTGGACGTGCTGGTCGAAAACCTGGCCCCCAGCTGCGAGGTGCAGGGCCACCTGCGGCAACTGGAAAGCGCGCTGCTGGGCCAGCGCCGGGTACTGCGGCAGGTGAGGGTGCCCGATGGCCTGCAAGGCTTGGCCGACGATCTCAGCCAGGGCCCGCGGGTACAGCGTGAAGGCAACAGCGTGCAACTGCGTATTGGCGCAGCCCAGCGCTTGCTGCTGGCGGGTTACTCCAGCGTCGCCCAGTACTGCGCCGAGTTCGCCAGGGGCATGGGGTTCGAGGTGGTGCTGTGCGAACCCCGCGAAGAGGTGCTTGCTGGCGTGCACATCGACGGCATCGAGCTGCGCCGCGAGCTGCCGTCCGAATTCATCATCAATGGCGGCTGCCATGCCGACACGGCGGTGGTGGCGCTCACCCACGACCCCAAGATCGATGACCTGGCCATGCTCGAGGCCGTGCGCACCGACGCGTTCTACATCGGCGTGATGGGCTCGCGGGCCACCTCCGACAAGCGTCGGGAACGCCTGCAGCGCATTGGTGGCCTGGGTGCACCGGAGCTGGGCCGTATTCATGCGCCCATTGGCCTGAACCTGGGCAGCAAGACCCCGGCGGAAATCGCCCTGGCGGTGCTCGCCGACGTGCTGCGCGTGCGCAACGGCATCCAGCGGGCTGCCCTGTGACGGTGGTCGCCCTGGTACTGGCGGCCGGGCGTGGCGTGCGCTTTGGCAGCGACAAGCGGCTGGCCGTCATGGCCGACGGCCGGAGCCTGCTGGCGCACAGTGTGGATAATGCCCGGGCAGTGTTCGACGACGTGCGGGTCGTGCTGCGCGAGGGTGAGCGGGCCGAAGCGTTTGGCCTCCCGGCCGATTGCAGGGTGGTCATCAGCCCCGAAGCGGCCTGTGGCATGGGGCACAGCCTGGCCGCCGGTGCGGCTTCGCTGGCAGACAGCCCAGCACAGGCCGTGGCGATTTTGCTGGGCGACATGCCGTGGATTGCAACGGCCAGTTTGCGTCGCCTTGCCCAGGCTGCCAGCCCCAGCACCATCGTTGTGCCATGCCACGACGGGCATAGCGGCCACCCGGTGATCTTTGGCCGCGACCTGTGGCCAGCGCTGCAGCAACTGGCCGGCGACCAGGGCGCACGGGTGATCGTGCAGGCCCACGGCGCACGCCAGGTGCGGGTGCCCCTGGATGATGCAGGTGTGCTGCGCGATGTCGACACACCCGGCGCCCTGCAGTAGCCGGCAAAACACCTCAGTGGGCCGCAAAGGGTTCATAATCCCCCCTTAATCCGCCCAAGGTGCAATGCCTGCCACACCATCCGGGAGCCCCACCATGCACGTTCTGCTCTGCGAGGACGATGACCTGATCGCCGCTGGCATCTGCGCCGGCCTTACTGCCCAGGGCCTGACCGTGGACCGTGTGGGCAATGCCGGGGCGGCGCGCGCCATGCTGCAGGCTGCGCAGTTCGACGTGATGATCCTGGACCTTGGCCTGCCCGACGAAGACGGCCTGAAGCTGCTGCGCCGCCTGCGTCAGCAGGGCGAGACGCTGCCCGTGCTGGTGCTCACCGCCCGCGACGCGGTCACCGACCGGGTCGATGGCCTGCAGGCCGGGGCCGATGACTACCTGCTCAAACCCTTCGACCTGCGCGAGCTGGCGGCGCGCCTGCACACCCTGCTGCGGCGGGTGGCCGGCCGCGCGGTGAACGTGATCGAGCACGGCCCGTTGCGCTACGACCCCAGCAGCTGCGAGGCCACCCTGGCGGGCCAGGCGGTGGACCTGTCGCGCCGTGAGCAGGCACTGCTGCAGGCATTGCTGCAGAACCCCGGGCGCGTGCTGTCCAGCGACCAGCTCAAGGACTGCGTGTACGGTTTCAATGATGAGGTCGAGAGCAACGCCCTCAACGTGCACATCCATCACCTGCGGCGCAAGCTTGGCAACGGCATTGTCGAGACGGTGCGCGGCCTGGGTTACCGGCTGGGCCCGGCGCAGGCGCCGGAAGGGGCCGCATCATGAGCCTGCGGGTCCGCCTCAGCCTCATTCTGGGCAGCGCCTTCGTGGTCATCTGGGTGCTGGCGGCCGCCTGGATGCTGCGTGATTTGCGCCAGCAGATGATGTTTTCCCTCGACCAGCGCCTGGTGGCGTCGGCGCGCATGGTGGCCGGGCTCATCGACCAGTTGCCGCAACCGCTCAGCGTCAAGGGCGAAGGCACCCACTATGCGGCCGACCAACTCAGCGTGCCGGACGGCATGGCCTGCCAGGTCAGCTCGTTGCGCGGCGAAATCCTGGCGACCAACCACAAGCACGACGGCACCATGGATGACCAGCGCAGCGGCTTCCGTGACCAGACCATCGACGGCGCATCGTGGCGCACCTTTACCTACAACCATGGCGATGTGCGCATTACCACCGCCGACCGGCACCTGGAGCGCGAGGCCCTGAACCAGTCGATTCTGCTGGCCGCTTCGGCGCCGGTGCTCATGGCCTTGCTCGGTAGCCTGGGGCTGCTGTGGATCGGCCTGGGCAAGGGGCTGGAGCCGCTGAACCGCATGCGCGATGCCTTGCGGCGGCGGCGCCCCGACAGCGTCGAACCGCTGCAGGTAGCCGGTATGCCCAGCGAGCTGCAGCCGCTGCTGGAAACCCAGAACCAGCTGTTTGCGCGCATTGGCCAAACCATCGAACGCGAGCGGCGCCTCACCGATGATGCCGCCCATGAGCTGCGCAGCCCGCTGACGGCCATCAAGACCCACCTGCAGGTGGCGCGCATGACCGATGGCGCTGTGCGCGAGCAGGCGCTGGAGCATGCCGAGCAGGGCACCGACCGCATGCACCGCACCCTGGAGCAGTTGCTGATGCTGGCACGGGTGGAGGGCAGCCTGTCGTTTGACGACGGCATCCAGTGCAGCGCCGAGCAGGTGGCCCGCCAGGCGGTGCAGGATGCAGGTGGCGGCGACAACCGGCGGATCGTGCTGCGTTTGCCCGAGAAAGCCACACAGGTCTACCTGGGCATGCCGGCGCCATTGGCCGTGGCGGCGCTGCGCAACCTGCTGGACAACGCCCTGCGCCATGGCGGCGATCAGGCCGTAGAGCTGGAGGTGCAGATGGCCGATGGGCAGGTGGGCTTCATGGTGCGCGACCATGGCCCAGGCATTGCCGAAGCCGACCTTGAGCACCTCACTGAGCGCTTCTGGCGCAATGGGCAGAGTGGGGGCTGCGGGTTGGGCCTGGCGATTGTCCAGGCCATCGTGCAGCGCTGCGCCGGTAGCCTGCGCTTTGACAGCCATGCCGATGGGTTGCGGGTGCTGTTGCAGGTACCGGCGCGCGCCGGGCACTGACGAGAAATCCAGCAACAACCGCTAAATCCTCCTCGCACCCAAGCGTTTCCAAAGCGACAACTGCCCATTCGCTTGCTTGCGAGGATTCACCATGTCCACCGCTACCAGCCTTGCTCAGGTCGCCCCGGCCAATGCGCCGCAGCCCCTGTACGAATTCACCGACTCGCCGCTGCTGCACCGCCAGCAGCAGCAGGAATCCAACGCCCGCAGCTACCCCCGGCGCATCCCGCTGGCGCTCAAGCGGGCGCGGGGTATCTATGTCGAAGACGTCGAAGGCCGCCAGTTCATCGACTGCCTGGCCGGGGCCGGTACCCTGGCGCTGGGGCACAACCACCCGGTGGTGGTCGAAGCGATCCAGCGCGTGCTGGCCGACGAACTGCCCCTGCACACCCTGGACTTGACCACACCGGTCAAGGACCGCTTCGTCCAGGACCTGTTCGGCGTGCTGCCCGAAGCCTTGCGACGCGAGGCCAAGGTGCAGTTCTGCGGGCCCACCGGCACAGATGCAGTGGAGGCCGCCCTCAAGCTGGTGCGCAGCGCCACCGGCCGCAGCACCATCATCACGTTCCAGGGCGCTTACCATGGCATGAGCCAGGGCGCGCTGAGCCTGATGGGCAGCCTGGGGCCCAAGCAGCCACTGGGTGCGCTGCTGGGCAGCGGCGTGCAGTTCATGCCGTACCCCTACGACTACCGCTGCCCGTTCGGGCTGGGCGGCGAGGCGGGGGTGAAGGCCAACCTGCATTACCTGGAAAACCTGCTGCTCGACCCTGAAAGCGGTGTACCGCTGCCGGCAGCGGTGATCCTTGAAGTGGTGCAGGGTGAAGGCGGGGTGATCCCGGCGGACATCGAATGGCTCAAGGGCGTACGCCGCATCACCGAGCAGGCCGGGGTGGCGCTGATCGTCGACGAAATCCAGAGCGGCTTTGCCCGCACCGGGCGCATGTTCGCGTTCGAACACGCCGGCATCGTACCGGACGTGGTCACCTTGTCCAAGGCCATCGGTGGCAGCTTGCCGCTGGCCGTGGTGGTGTACCGCGACTGGCTGGACACCTGGAAGCCAGGCGCCCATGCCGGCACCTTCCGCGGTAACCAGATGGCCATGGCGGCCGGCTCGGCCGTGCTCGACTACCTGGTGGAGCATCGCCTGGCCGACCACGCCGAGGCCATGGGCCAGCGGTTGCGCGGGCACCTCACCACCTTGCAGAAGGATTACCCGCAACTGGGCGATATCCGTGGCCGCGGGCTGATGCTGGGGGTGGAGTTGGTCGACCCTGACGGTGCAAGGGATGCCCAAGGGCACCCGCCCGCCCACCGGGCGCTGGCACCCCGGGTGCAGCGCGAGTGCCTCAAGCGTGGCCTGATTCTGGAGCTGGGCGGGCGCCATGGGGCGGTGGTGCGCTTCTTGCCGCCGCTGATCATCAGTGGCGAGCAGATTGATGAAGTGGCACGGCGCTTTGCCGATGCCCTGGTCGCGGCTGTCTGAGCCTGTACCGGGGGCCATGCGCCCCCGGTTGTGGCGCTTCAGTCGAAGGTTCGCCCGGCGCGCCAGTAACCCATCAAGGTCAGGCAATCGCGCGGCAGGCCGCGCTCCTTGATCAGGTAGCGGCGTATGTCCATCACCGTGCCTGACTCCCCTGCCACCCAGGCGTGGAATGCGCTGCGGTTGCCGCTGGCCTGCTCCCACAGGATGCGGGTGTCGATGTCCACGTCTTCAAGCTTTGCCGGTGCTGCCGCCAGCCCGTGCGGCAGGCTTGCCAGTTCGCGCACGGCATGCAGCATGGCCTGCCCTTGTGCACAGCCCAGCAGGTCGCGCGGCAGCCAGTGCAACTGAACGGCACTGCCATGCACTAGCGCCAGGCAATCGGCCTCCAGCGGCACCTCGATGAACGCCTGTACCGCCAGGTCGGGTTGCGTCAGGGCCAGCGCTTCGAGCACGCCGGCAATCGCCGGCAGCGCGGTTTCATCGCCTATCAGCAAAACAGTGCGTACACCCTGGGGTGGCTTCCATTCGTAACCCCCAGGGTCGCCTTCGTAGGCCAGGTTGGGCGCCAGCATCTGCAGGCAATCGCCCACCTGCGCCTGGGTGGCCCAGGCTGAGGCCGGGCCGTTGACGCCGTGCAGGACGAAGTCCACGTCCACCTCCAGCGCCTCCCGGCGCAGGGCGCGGATGGTGTAGGTGCGCATGGGCGGGCGCAGCGCCGGCGGCAGGGCGCTGTGCGCCGCTTTCCAGTGCTGGTCGGCGGGCAACCGTGGCAGCGAGCCGTCAGCGGCAGGGAAAAACAGCTTGACCCGCTGGTCTGGCGCCAAGGTATTCATCAAGGCGACGTCCGGGCCGGTGAACACCAGGCGGGTCAGTGAGGGGCTCAAGCGGATACGACGGCTGAGCACCAGGTCGAACAGGCGGTAGGCACTCATGGCAGGAGAGCTGCCACCGACCAGGCGGCGCAAACCGCGTTGCAGCGCCTGGGTCATCGTGGAGGGGCTGGACATTGAATAACCTCGTGCGGGGGTACCTTTACCCAAGGACGAGCCATCGGCTTGGCAAATTAACCGCTGGACCTGCGACAGCCCTGGGTTTGGGTGCTTTGCGGTAATTTTCACCGGCAGCTATCCGTTCCGTAGGGATAGCCAAGCTCACAGAAGCTCGTCCCCTTCACGTACGGAAGCCCCCGCATGAATGCTGAAAAGTCCCTGAAACTGGCCTGCCGTTTCATCGAGTTGCCGCTGGAGAAGCGGCGCGTGTTTCTCGATAGCCTGCGGGCCGAAAAAATAGACTTTTCTATGTTTCCGATTCCTGCCGGCGTCGCCGCTCCAGACAGTCAGGCGTTGTCGTACGCGCAGCGACGCATGTGGTTTCTCTGGCAGCTCGACCCGCAGGGCGGCGCCTATAACCTGCCTGGAGCAGTACGGCTGACGGGGCGTCTGAACCTGGCAGCGATGGAACAGGCATTCGAGGATCTGATCGCGCGTCATGAAACCCTGCGCACTGTATTCCAACGTCAGGCTGATGGCAGTGTCACGCAAGTTGCGACCCAGGCCTCATGCCGTGTCGAGCAGGTGGATCTCAGTCATCTGACGCCCGTTGACCGTGAATCTGCCGTAGCAGAGCGGGCTCAGGCGCAGTCCCTGCAGCCTTTCGACCTCACCTGTGGCCCTCTGATGCGGGCGCAATTGCTCAAGCTTGCGGAGCAACAGCATGTCCTGCTGTTGACCCTGCACCACATCGTTTCGGATGGCTGGTCGATGAACGTGCTGATTGACGAGTTCATCCGCCTGTATGACGGGCATGAGCGAAACATCCCTGCGCGCTTGCCGGAGCTTCCCATCCAGTACAGCGATTATGCCTTATGGCAGCGTCGTTGGCTGGAGGCCGGGGAGCAAGCCCGTCAGCTCGATTACTGGACTGCCACGCTCGGCGAGGAGCACCCGGTGCTGGAACTGCAGCTGGACCACGCTCGTCCAGCGATGCCGAGCTACCGGGGCACCCGTTATGATTTCGTGGTAGATCAGGGCCTGGTGGCCAAGGTGCGGTCTGCTGCCCAGCAGCAGGGCGTGACGCTATTCATGTTCCTGCTCGGTGCATTCAATGTGCTTCTGCACCGTTACACCGGGCAGGGCGACCTGCGCGTAGGGGTGCCGATTGCCAACCGTAACCGCGCCGAAGTTGAAGGGCTGATAGGGTTCTTCGTGAACACGCAGGTGCTGCGCTGCCAGTTCGATGCCCAGACCCGTGTGAGCGAGCTACTGCAAAGCGTCAAGGCCGCAGCACTGGGCGCACAAGCGCATCAGGACCTTCCTTTCGAGCAACTGGTTGAAGCCTTGCAGCTAGAGCGCAACCTGAGCCATACGCCACTCTTCCAGGTCATGTACAACCACCAGCCGCAGGTTGCCGACATCACGTCAGTCAGCACTGCTTCAGGCCTGGAACTGAGCCAGGTGCAATGGCAGAGCCGCACTACCCAGTTCGATCTGACGCTCGACACGTTCGAAAAGGCTGGCACCTTGCACGCCGCCCTGACCTACGCGACCGACCTCTTCCGGCCAGCGACCATCGAACGCATGGCCCAACACTGGTTGCGGCTGCTGCAAGCCATGGTCGACGATCCATCACAGCGTGTCGGCGACCTGCCGATGCTGGAGCCGGCGTTGCTCCACCAGGTGGTGCATGAGTGGAACCAGACCGCAGTCGACTACCCGCTCCAGCAGTGTGTGCACACGCTGATCGAAGCCCAGGTCGAGCGCACACCGGATGCCCCGGCAGTGCTGTTTGGCGCCCGGCAGCTCACTTATGCACAGCTCGACGCACGGGCCAATCAGCTGGCGCATTGGTTGATTGCACGCGGTGCAGGGCCCGATAGCTTGGTGGGGATTTGCGTCGATCGGTCGTTGGAGATGGTCATCGGGTTGTTGGCCATTCTCAAGGCTGGCGCCGCCTACGTGCCACTGGACCCGGAGTATCCAGCCGATCGCCTGGCCTACATGATCGAGGACAGTGCCATTAGCGTGTTGCTGACCCAAGGGATAGTGGCTGATGGGCTGCCCATTGACGGGGTCGAGCTAGTTCGGCTTGACCAGGCAGGCGCTTGGCTGGACAGCATGCCCGGCACACCCCCCGGCGTGGCGGTTGCACCTGAACACCTCGCCTATGTGATCTATACCTCCGGCTCTACCGGCAGGCCCAAGGGGGCGGGCAACAGTCACAGGGCGTTGGTCAATCGCCTCTGCTGGATGCAGCAGGCCTACGTGCTGGGTGCCGGTGACGTAGTGCTACAGAAAACCCCTTTCAGCTTCGACGTATCGGTGTGGGAGTTCTTCTGGCCATTGATGACAGGGGCGAGGCTGGTACTGGCTGCTCCTGGTGCACACCGTGACCCCGAGCAACTGATGTGTACTATCGTCGAGTATCAGGTAACTACGCTGCATTTCGTCCCTTCGATGTTGCAGGCCTTCATTCACCACCCCGGCGTGGAGCGCTGCAGCTCGCTCGCACGTATCGTTTGCAGCGGTGAAGCCTTGCCGCTGGATGCTCAGGCCCATGTGCTGCGCAAATTGCCGGCAGTGGGGCTTTACAACCTCTATGGCCCCACCGAGGCCGCCATCGATGTGACCCACTGGACGTGCGTGGACGAGGGTGCGGGCAGCGTGCCGATCGGCAAACCGATCGCCAACCTGCGCACCCTCGTGCTCGATGATGCGCTCAATCCTGTGCCACCGGGCGCGGCCGGTGAGTTGTACCTCGGAGGTGTTGGCCTGGCACGAGGCTATCACCGTCGACCAGGCCTGACTGCCGAACGCTTCGTTCCCTGCCCGAATCATGCAGGCGAGCGCTTGTATCGCACTGGCGACAAGGCGCGGCAACGGCCTGACGGAACACTGGAATACTTGGGGCGCCTTGATCATCAGGTGAAACTGCGCGGGTTGCGCATTGAACTGGGCGAGGTCGAGAATCAGCTGGTTCAACACCCTGGCGTTCGAGAAGCGGTGGTGCTGGTGGTGGATAATCGCCATCTGGTGGCCTGGATAGTTATGCAGGCGGAAGCTCAGGTGGCCGGTTGGCAAACGTTGCTGAAAAACTGGCTGCTGGGCCGCCTGCCCGAGTTCATGGTGCCTGGCACTCTGGTGAACATGGCTGCCCTGCCGGTTACTGCCAACGGCAAGCTTGATCGCAGGGCACTGCCGGCTCCGCAGCTGCACGAACACGCCGAGTACGCGGCACCGCAGACACCGATAGAGCGGGCATTGGCCGACATCTGGCAAGCATTGCTGGGTGTGTCTCAGGTAGGCCTGGATGATAATTTCTTCGACCTCGGCGGTGACTCCATCATTTCCATGCAGGCGGTAAGCCGCGCACGACAGGTTGGCATCGCCCTCAACCCACGCGATCTGTTCCAGTATCAGACCTTACGCAGCCTGGCCGTGGTCGCGACGTCTACCCAGGCGGTGCAGGTCGACCAGGGGCCGCTGGCCGGCGACGTGCTGCTGACACCCGTCCAGCACACCTTCTTCGAGCAGCAGGTGCCGGTGCGACATCACTGGAACCAGTCGCTGCTGCTGCGCCCCCGTCAACCTTTGCAGGCTCAGTGGCTTGCGCAGGCGCTTGAGGCGCTGGTTACCCGGCATGATGCTTTGCGTCTTCGGTTCGAAAAAAGCGACGCTGGCTGGCGCCAGTGGCATGCTCAGGCACAGGGCAAGGACCTGCTGTGGCTGGCCAATGGTGAAGATGATGAAGCGCTTGGGGGCTTGTACGACAACGCTCAGCTAAGCCTGGATCTGCTCGATGGGCCGCTGTTCAGGGCGCTTCTGGTGGATATGGCCGATGGCAGTCAGCGCTTGTTGCTGGTGATTCACCACCTGGTGGTAGATGGGGTTTCTTGGCGCATTCTGCTTGATGATCTTCAACACGCCTATCGTCAGCTGGCCCGTGCAGAAGCGGTGGCCCTGCCCGCAAAAACCAGCAGCTACCAGGCCTGGGCCGCTCACTTGGCCGAGCATGCCGCCAGCCTGGGGCAACAGCTGCCGTACTGGCTGAGCCAGCAGGCGGACGCGGACCTGCCATGCGCTGCGCCACAAGGTGAGATGACCCAGCGCCTGGAGCGAAAGGTGGAGGTACGTCTGGATGCCGCCATCACCCGTCTGCTGTTGCAGGTTGCGCCTGCCGCCTACCGCACCCAGGTCAATGACTTGCTCCTCGCTGCGCTGGCCCACTCGGTGTGTGCCTGGTCCGGCCAAACGGCAATGGCGGTACAACTGGAAGGTCACGGACGTGAGGACTTCTCCGGTACCCTGGACCTAACCGGGACCGTGGGTTGGTTCACCAGCCTTTTTCCACTGCGTCTGCAGCCTGGAGCGAACCTCGGCGAGACTGTGCGCCAAGTCAAAGAGCAGTTGCGGGCGGTTCCCGACAAAGGCATGGGCTTTGGCGTGCTGAGATACCTGGGTGAAGCATCGCAGCGCCAGGCGTTGGCTGCAATGGCAGAGCCACGCATCACATTCAACTACCTTGGCCAGTTTGATCGCCAATTCGATGAGACGGCCTTGTTTGTGCCTGCGCAGGCGTCAGGCGGTATGGCCCAGGACCCTCATGCACCGCTGGCCAATTGGCTGACGGTAGAAGGGCAGGTGTACGAAGGTGAGCTGCGCCTGCAATGGGGCTACAGCGAAGCCATGTTTGACGAAGCAGCCATCACTACCCTGGCCGAGGCCTACCTGGCCAGCCTGAGGGCTATCATCGAGCACTGTTGCCAAGTACCGGCCGGCCAGGCGACCCTTTCGGACTTCCCCATGGCGCGTCTGAACCAGCAGCAGCTGGATGGCCTGGGGCTTGACCTGACTGCTATCGAAGACGTGTATCCGCTGTCGCCCATGCAGCAGGGCATGCTGTTCCATACGCTGTACGAGCCCCACGGCGACGCCTATGTCAACCAGACCCAACTGGATATACAGGGGCTGGACCTTCCGCGCTTCGAACGCGTGTGGCGTGAAGCGCTGGAGCGCCATGCCATCCTGCGCAGCAGTTTCCACTGGCAAGGGCTGGAGAGCCCTCACCAAGTCGTCCATCGTCAGGCGGACCTGGTGGTACAGGTACTGGACGATACTCAAGCCGACCCTGCTGCAACCGCCGTTGCCGAGCGCACTCGTGGCTTCGAGCTGGATACCGCGCCTCTACAGCGCCTGACGCTAATACGCACCGGTGCAGATGATTGGCACATGATCTACACCAGCCACCATATCCTCATGGATGGCTGGAGCAACGCCTTGCTGTTGGGCGAGGTGATGACAGCCTACGGCGGCCAGCAACCCGTGAGCCCGCGCGGACAGTTCCGCGATTACCTAGGCTGGCTGGCCGCTCAGATGCCCGAACGTGCCGAACAGTACTGGAGGGCAGCTTTGTCGCCACTGCAGGCACCCACGCTATTGGCTCAAGCCGTCCGTGCACCAGACAGCGGATCGGGTGTACACGATTATCGAGTTGCGCTCGAACTGACGTTCACCCAGCAACTGGTGGCGTTTGCTCGGCAGCACAAGGTTACCCCCAATACCGTACTGCAGGGCGCGTGGAGCGTGCTGCTACAGCGGTATTGCGGTCAAGACCATGTCGTCTTCGGCGCAACGGTGGCAGGGCGGTCGGCAGCGATGGAAGGCATTGAGCAGCAGCTGGGGTTGTTCATCAATACCTTGCCGATGATCAGCCGCAATGCCCCGTCGCTGTCGGTCGAAGCGTGGTTGGCCGAGGTACAGGCTACCAACTTGGGCATGCGCGAGTTCGAGCATGTACCATTGTATGACTTGCAGGGCTGGGCTGGGCAGCCGGGCACTGCCTTGTTCGATACCTTGCTGGTGTTCGAGAACTTCCCGGTGGCCGAAGCGCTCAAACAGGGTGCTCCGGCGGGTCTGTCCTTTGCCAACCTGCATAATCATGAGCGGACCAATTATCCGCTCACCCTCGGTGTGGAGCTTGGGTTGCACCTGAGCCTGGATTATACCTACGACAGTGCGTATTTCAGCGCGGCCCAGATTGAAACGCTGGCGGCCGATTTCCACTACCTGATCGCGCAAATGGTAGCCTGCCCCCAGGCCCTGCTGGGTAGCCTGCAACTGCTTGAGCCAGAAGCCCATTACCGCACGCTCGCACTGGGGGCGCCCCGGTTGCTTCCCGCTGGCAGCATGCGCCTGGCGCACCAGCGCATTGCCGAGCAGGCACAAGCGACCCCGCATGCCCTAGCACTTGAGGTCGACGGTAAGTCGTTGACATACGGTCAGCTCGACAGGTTGGCCAACCAGCTGGCACACCGGTTGCTGGCCGCCGGCGTCCAGACCGGCCATCGGGTCGGGCTGGCGCTGCCTCGCGGCCCGCAACTGATTGTCGGATTGCTGGCGGTGCTCAAAAGCGGCGCTGCATATGTGCCGCTTGATGCAGGCTATCCGCGCGAGCGACTGCGCTACATGATCGACGATAGCCGCCTTGATCTGTTACTCGAGGCGCCAGGCTTGCTTGACACGATGGCACTTCCTAGAAGCCTTGCACGCTTGAGCCTGGAGAGTCTCGACAGTGCTCTGGACGGTTATAGCGATGCCGACCCCGAAGTGAACGTCGACCCGGCGCACCTGGCCTACGTGATCTACACCTCTGGCTCCACAGGGCGCCCGAAAGGCGTCGCTATCGACCACGCTGCCCTTCGGGATTTCTGTGATGCGGCGGTCGATTACTCCCGCCTTGAATCCACGGACCGCGTGCTGCAGTTCGCCACGTACAGCTTCGACGGCTTCGTCGAACAGTGCTACCCAGCGCTCAGCGTCGGTGCCGCTTTGATCATGCGCGGTGATGAGCTTTGGGATGCTGCGCAACTGGCCGAGCACATCGCCAGGCGTGAGGTGACCCTGGCAGACTTGCCAGCGGCTTATTGGTTCCTGCTGGCCCGTGAGTGTGCCAGCAACCCGGGGCGGTCCCTTGGGCGCCTGCGCCAGGTGCATGTTGGAGGCGAGGCGATGTCGGTGGAGGGCGTGCGGCTCTGGCATCAAGCCGGCCTGGCTGGGATTCGTCTGGTGAACACCTATGGGCCTACCGAGGCCACGGTGGTTTCGAGCGTTCACGAATGCCACCTCAGCGATGCCAGCGACAGTCACGGCGTGCCGATCGGGCGGGCCATCGCCGGCCGCGTACTGTATGTTCTGGACAACGCTGGCAACCTAATGGCGCAGGGCGGTGTCGGTGAGTTGTTCATTGGTGCGGCGCATGGCCTTGCCCAGGGCTACTTTGATCGCCCCGGGCTCACTGCCGAGCGTTTTGTCCCTGACCCCTTCGCCCAGTACCCTGGGGCTAGGCTCTACCGTACCGGGGACTTGGCGCGGTTCAACCCAGCCGGCGACCTTGAATACGCCGGCCGTATCGATCACCAGCTGAAGATCCGTGGCTTTCGTATCGAACTGGGTGAGGTCGAGGCGGCGCTGCAGGCGTTGCCGCACGTTCGTGAGGCAGCCGTGGTGGCTCAGACCGGGGTTACAGGTGCGCAACTGGTCGGCTACGTCGTACCAACTGACGCAGCGCTTACCACCGAGGGCGCTCAGGCCGAGGCAGGCTGGTTCGCTGAACTGCGTCAGCGGCTGCAGGCGTCATTGCCGGACTACATGATCCCGGCCTACCTGATCATGCTGACGGCCCTGCCGCTTAACCGAAACGGCAAACTCGACCGGTCGGCCTTGCCCATGCCCGACCCAAGCCAGGGCCAGGCTGAGTATGCGGCGCCGGCAACCTTGCTGCAGCGCCAGCTTGCGTGCATTTGGGAGGCTGTGCTGCAGGTGACGCGTATCGGGCTGCAGGATCATTTCTTCCAGCTGGGCGGACACTCGCTACTGGCCACTCAGGTGATATCCCGTGTTCGTCAACAGTTGGGCTTGCAGGTTCAGCTTAAGGCGTTGTTCGAACACCCGACGCTGGCTGCATTTGCCCAGGTGTGCGATGCACTGCAAACGCATGACCAACGGTCGATCATGGCACTGGCGCGTACGGGATACCTGGCACTGTCGCCCGCCCAGGAGCGCCAGTGGTTCCTGTGGCAACTCGACCCCACCAGCACTGCGTATCACGTGCCTATAGCCCTGGCACTGCGCGGCAGCCTGGATATCAATGCCCTTCAGTCTGCCTTCGACAGCCTGGTCGCTCGCCACGAGAGCCTGCGTACCCGCTTCGTTGCGGTGGATGGGGTGGCGGGGCAGGTGATCGAGGCGCCGTTTACGCAGCCGATCAGGCATCAAGTGCTTGCCTGTGGCGCTGATCCGGTGCCTTTGCGTGCGCAGGTGGAGGCAGAAATCTCCCTGCCGTTCGACCTCGACAATGGGCCGTTGTTGAGGGTAGCGCTGCTGCAGTGCGCACAAGACCACCATGTACTGGTCATCACTCTGCACCACATTGTCTCGGACGGCTGGTCGATGAACATCCTGGTTGAGGAGCTTGTGCAGTTCTATCGCACCTTTACTGGGGGCGGGCAGGCGATGCTGCCGGCGCTGGCCGTGCAGTACGCCGACTATGCCGCCTGGCAGCGTAAGTGGCTTGGGGAGGGGGAGGGTGAACGTCAGCTCAGCTACTGGCGGGCCCAGTTGGCTGGGGAGCAGGGTATCCTCCAGTTGCCCTTCGACCACCCTCGGCCCACCCAGCAGAGTATGCGCGGGGCCCGTCTGGATCTGACGCTGCCACCAACCCTCGGCCAAGCTCTACGGTCAGTAGCCCAGCAGCAGGGCGCTACGCTGTTCATGGTCATGTTGGCCGGCTTCCAGGTGCTATTGCACCGCTACAGCGGCCAGTCGGATATCCGTGTAGGGGTCCCGATAGCCAACCGTAACCGGGTCGAAACCGAGGGTCTCATCGGCTTCTTCGTCAACACCCAGGTGTTGAAGGCCGAGATTGATCCGCAGGTGCCCTTCACCCATTTGCTGGGGCAGGTGCGCCAAACAGTACTCGACGCCCAAGCCCATCAGGACCTGCCTTTCGAGCAACTCGTGGATGCCTTGCAGCCGCAGCGCAGCCTCAGCCATAGCCCGCTGTTCCAGGTGTTGTTCAACTACCGCACGCTAGGGCGCCGGGCGCTGCACTTGCCGGCCCTGGAGATAGACAGCCTGGTCTGGGACGTAGGCTCTGCCCAGTTCGATCTGGCACTGGATATCGAGGAAGACCAGGATCTGGTGACCGCTTCGTTCACCTATGCAACCGACCTTTTTGAACGTTCCACCCTCAAGCAGTTGTCGGGCCACTGGCTAACCCTTATGCAGGCCATTGCCGCCGATCCGGCACAGCAGGTGGGCGAACTCGAAATGTTGGGCGCCGAACAGCGACAGCAACTATTGCAGGTGTGGAACGAGCAAGCGAGCGTGCAGGTGGATGACGGTTGCATTCATCAGCGCATCGAGGCTCAAGTGCAGCGCGACCCTGCTCGCCTGGCCATGATTTTCGGCCAGAGAGAACTGAGCTATGCCCAGCTGGACCAGCGCGCCAGCGCCTTGGCTATGCGCCTGCGGGCGCACGGTGTGGGTGCGGAGGTGCGGGTTGGCGTGCTGCTGCCACGTACTTGCGAGATGGTCGTGGCGCTGCTGGCCGTGCTCAAGGCCGGTGGTGTTTATGTGCCGCTCGATCCCAACTACCCCGCTGAGCGCGTGGCCTACATGCTTGAGGACAGCCAAGCCCAAGTGCTGCTTAGCGATACCGAGCACGCCCCAGCCGCGCCCTGCGGTGCGCAGGTCGTACTGGTGGATGGGCTCAGCGACATTGCATCTTCGCCACCTGTCGAATGCCTTCCCTATGCCGGGGCGGACAATCTCGCTTACGTCATTTACACCTCGGGCTCGACCGGCCGCCCCAAAGGGGTCGCCATCACCCATCGCAATGCCTTGGCATTGATCGACTGGGCGTTGGCCACTTATGCGCAGAGCGACCTCGAAGGCGTGCTGGCGTCAACGTCGATCTGTTTCGATCTGTCGGTGTGGGAGTTGTTCGTGACGCTGGCTGGCGGTGGCTATTTCGTGCTGGCCGAAAACGCTCTGGCGCTGCCTGAGCTTCCTGCCCGCGACCGGGTGACATTGATCAACACAGTGCCGTCGGCAGCGGCTGCCTTGCAGCGCGACGGTCAGATCCCTGCCAGCGTGCGTATCGTCAACCTAGCCGGCGAGCCACTCAAGCAGGGCTTGGTGGATGACTTGTACACTCAAGGCAGTATCGAGCATGTCTATGATTTGTACGGGCCGTCCGAAGACACTACCTATTCCACCTTCACCCGCCGTCAGGCCCAAGGTGTCGCTACCATTGGCCGACCGTTGGCAGGTACTGGCGCCTTCGTCCTCGACAGCCAAATACACCCTGTGCCCGTAGGGGTTGCCGGCGAACTCTACCTGGCCGGCGCTGGCCTTTCGCGGGGCTACCTCAACCGTGCAGGGCTGACTGCCGAACGCTACCTGCCCAGCCCCTTCGGCGGCTACGGCGAGCGCATGTACCGCACCGGTGACCTTGTGCGTTATTTGGCGGACGGCCGGCTGCAATACATCGGCAGGACCGACCACCAGATCAAGGTGCGTGGTTTCCGTATCGAGCTCGGCGAGATCGAGAAACGCCTGCTGGCCCATGCAGCAGTCGCGGAGGCGGCGGTCCTCGCCCGCGAGTCTACGACAGGCGCGCAGCTGGTTGCTTACCTGGTACTGCGATCGCTGCCGGCAATTATTGATGAGGCAGCGCTGCTGGGACATCTGCGTGATTGGCTGCGCCAGGCGTTGCCCGACTACATGGTGCCGGCTTACCTGGTATGCATTGAGGAACTGCCATTGACGCCCAATGGCAAGCTCGACCGCAAGGCATTGCCCGAGCCCGGTCAGCCGTGCCAAGCCGATACCTCGGCCCCGGTGACGGCCGCTGAACGGGTGCTTGCCGATGTCTGGCAGGATGTACTGGGCGCACAACACATCGGGGTGGATGCCAACTTCTTCGAAGTTGGGGGTGACTCCATTGTGTCCATTCAGGTGGTCAGCCGTGCCCGGGCGCGTGGCCTGCACTTCTCTGCCAAGGAATTGTTCCAGCACCAGACGATTCGCGAGCTGGCGCGGGTCGCACGCCTGGTGCCTGCAGGCGCCGTTATCGACCAGGGTCCGGTCACCGGTATGACGAAGTTGCTGCCGATCCAGCACGATTTCTTCAGCCAAGCCATGATCCAGCGCCATCATTGGAACCAGAGCCTGTTGCTGAAGCCTGCCCGAGTCGTTGAGGCCGGGGCTCTGGCGCAGGCCCTGCAACTGTTGGTGAAGCACCACGATGCATTGCGCTTGCGTTTCGATCAGAAGGCAGATGGGTGGCTAGCCATGCATGTCGACCAGCCGCACAGTGAGTTGCTATGGCAGGCCCAGGCCGATGATGAGGTTGGCCTCACTGCGTTGTGCCAAGAGGCGCAGCGCTCGCTGGACCTCGCCAAAGGCCCGTTGCTGCGTGCACTGTTGGTAAACATGGGCGATGGCAGTCAGCGGCTGCTGCTCGTTATCCATCACTTGGTGGTGGACGGCGTCTCGTGGCGCCTGTTGCTTGAGGACCTGCAGAAGCTCTACACCTGCTATGAAGCTGAACAGACCCCGGCACTCCCAGCCAAGACCCATCCTTTCCAGCTGTGGGCGGAGCGGTTGCATGCGCATGCCGGTAGCCCTGAACTGAAGCAGGAACTTGCCTACTGGCTGAGTCAGCAGCCCACACGCGAGTTACCTTGCGACGACCGGGACGGCAGCTTGGCAAACTGCCATGGCCTGACTGTTCAGACGCGGCTTGATGCCGAGCAGACCCGGCGTTTGTTGCAAGAGGTGCCATCAGCCTACCGCACGCAGATCAATGATGTGCTGCTGACGGCCCTGGCAAGGGTCATCTGCCGCTGGAGTGCGGATGATGCGATGGTCGTTCAATTGGAGGGCCATGGCCGTGAAGACGTGTTCGATGATATCGACCTGAGCCGTACGGTGGGGTGGTTTACCTCGTTGTACCCTGTTCGCCTGCAGCCGCAGGCCAGCCTGGAGGGATCGATCAAGGCCATCAAGGAGCAGCTGCGTGCCGTGCCGAACAAGGGCATCGGCTTTGGCATGCTTCGCCATCTGGGCGACGCTGCTACCCAGGAGACGCTGGGGCAGTTGGTGCCTGCGCGCATCACCTTCAACTACCTCGGCCAGTTCGATAACCAGTTCGAGCCTTCTGCCCTGTTCGTTCCGGCCACCGAGCACCCTGGTGACGAGCAGGCCCAGCAGGCACCTCTGGCTAACTGGCTGTCGATCGATGGCCGTGTCTATGGTGGGGAGCTGAGCCTGGACTGGAGCTTCAGTGGCGAGATGTACGCCGCCACGACTGTTGAGCGCCTTGCCCAGGCGTTGCAGGTGGAACTGCTGGCGTTGGTCGACCACTGCTGTCAGCCGCAGGCCGGTGGTGTGACGCCATCGGACTTCCCACTGGCAAGGCTTACGCAGCCTCAGCTGGATGCACTGGCCCATGATCCTCGCGCGGTGGAGGATATCTACCCGTTGTCCCCCATGCAGCAGGGGATGATGTTCCACAGCCTACTGGAGCAGTCGCGTGGAGATTACATCAACCAGATGCGGGTGACGGTGGACGGCCTGGATGCACAGCGTTTCCGCCTGGCGTGGCAGCAAACTCTACTGGCCCACCAAGCCTTGCGCAGCAGCTTTGTGTGGGGCAGCGGGCAGCAGCAGCCGTTGCAGATAGTGTTGCGCGATGCCGAGTTGCCCTTCATCCACCACGACTGGCGCGGTCGGGAGCAACTGGCCACGTCACTCGATGCCGTGGCGCAGGCCGAGCGAGACACCGGTTTCAGCCTGGAGCAGGCGCCTTTGCTCAGGCTGGTGCTGGTACGCACCGATGACAACCGCCATGAACTGATCTACACCAGCCATCACATCCTGATGGACGGCTGGAGCAACTCGCAGTTGCTCGGGGAGGTGTTGCAGCGTTATCAAGGGTTGTTGCCTGCGCCCGTCAATGGCCGTTATGCCCACTACATCGAGTGGCTCCAGCGTCAGGACGCCTTGGCTGATGAGGGCTTCTGGAGGCAGCAACTGGCCGGGCTTGAACAGCCGACGCTGTTGACGCGCAGCCTTGCAGATGCGCCAGCCGCTGGGGCACTGCAAGGTCAGGGCCATCATGGCCAGTGGCTAGATCAGGCAACCACACGCCGACTGGAAGCGTTGGCCAAGGGGTGCAAGGTAACCGTCAACACGCTGGTACAGGGGGCCTGGTTGCTGCTGTTGCAGCGTCATACCGGCCAGGCAACTGTTGCCTTCGGCGCCACGGTGTCCGGGCGACCTGCTGAACTGCCGGATATCGAGCACCAGGTAGGGTTGTTCATCAATACGTTGCCCGTCATTGCTTGCGTACCTTCGGAGCAACCACTGGCGCAATGGCTGCAGCAACTCCAGCATCAGAACCTGGCGCTGCGCGAGCATGAGCATACCCCGTTGTTCGACATCCAGCGTTGGGCGGGCCTGGCAGGTAGTGACCTGTTCGATACCCTGTTGGTGTTCGAGAACTACCCCGTGTCGGCCGCACTGGAGCAGGGCGCGCCTGATGGGGTGCGTTTCGGGGCAGCAAGCAGCGACGAACAGACGAGCCTGCCACTGACCGTACTGGTTGATCTTGGTGAGCAACTGTCCCTGCAATTCGCCTTTGATATGCAACGCTTCACACAAACCGCAATCGAGCGTCTGGCAGGCCAGCTGCATCACCTGCTGGTGCAAATGATCCAAGCCCAGGGTAGTGAGCGGGTTGGCAACTTCACGCTGTTGGAGCCTGCCGAGCATTGCGTGCTGGTCGAAACCTGGAACGCCACTGCCAACACCGACTACCCC
>NZ_BCAV01000076.1:0-24069 GCF_001320125.1 Pseudomonas sp. NBRC 111119 | reverse complement strand
CAGTGCGTTCCTCTCTGGCGTTAGGCCTCTTGCGAAACCTGAAGCGTCAGGAACTTCTCAGGAAGTGGTGGGTGATGACGGGATCGAACCGCCGACCCTCTGCTTGTAAGGCAGATGCTCTCCCGGCTGAGCTAATCACCCTCGCGATGTTGCCTGTTGCGTTTGCTTCGCTGAGGCCGCGAAATTTACGCAGGTGATGAAGCTAAGTCAATAGCCCCATTGGTTTTTTTCTCAAGAATGAAAGCTGCCAACCCCACTAGGCGTAAATCATCTTACGGGTCATGCCGCCGTCAACCACGAACTCCTGCCCGGTGACGAACGCCGCCTGGCGTGACAGCAGCCAGGCCACCAGCGCGGCCACATCCTCCACCGCCCCTACCCTGCCGGACGGGTGTTGGGCGTGGTCTGCCTCGGTCAGTGGCTCGGCGCGGCGCTGGGAGGGATCGCGGGCGTCAATCCAGCCGGGGCTTACCGCATTGACGCGTATTTCCGGGCCCAGGCTGATAGCCAGGGCATGGGTAAGCGCAACCAGGCCGCCTTTGCTTGCAGCGTAAGCCTCGGTGTCAGGTTCGGACTGCCTGGCCCTGGTCGACGCCAGGTTGACGATTGCCCCATTGTGCGCACGCAGGTACGGCGCACAGTGCTTGGCCAACAGCATGGCGCCGCTCAGGTTCACCGCCAGTACCCGGTTCCATTGGGCCAGGCTCAGGCTTTCCAGGGTCTGGTTGTGCGGGTTGGCAATAGCCGCGTTGCACACCAGCGCATCCAGACGGCCAAACTGCCCCAGGACCTGGGACACGCCGGCGCTCACCTGTGCCTCGTCTGCCACATCCATTGTGATGAACCAGGCGTTGTCCCCAAGTGCCTTGGCCACCTTGGCGCCCCGTGGCCGGTCCAGGTCGCTGAGCACCACCTGCCAGCCTTCGCAGATCAACCAGGCGGCAATACCCAGGCCGATGCCGCGAGCGGCACCGGTAACCAGGGCAACACGGCCATTATGGCCGGGGGGAGCACCGCTGATTTCCATTACAACACCGCCAGCCCACGCGCCAGGTCAGCCTGCAGGTCGGCCACGTCTTCCAGGCCCACCGCAACCCGGATCAGGCTGTCACGGATGCCCGCCGCCTCACGCTCCTGTGGCGTCAAACGCCCGTGGGAGGTGGTAGCCGGGTGCGCGATGGTGGTTTTGCTATCGCCCAGGTTGGTGGTGATGGACACCACTCGGGTGGCATCGATGAAGCGCCAGGCGCCTTCCTTGCCACCCTTGACCTCGAAGCTGACCACCGCACCGAAGCCGCTCATCTGGCGTTTGGCCAGTTCATGTTGCGGGTGGCTGGGCAGGCCAGCGTAGTGCACCTTCTCGATGCCGTCCTGCTGTTCCAGCCACTCGGCCAATGCCTGAGCGCTTTCACAGTGCGCGCGCATGCGCAGGCGCAAGGTCTCCAACCCCTTGGTGAAGATCCAGGCGTTGAACGGGCTCAGTGTCGGGCCTGCAGTGCGCAGGAAACCCACCACTTCCTTCATCTGCTCGGCACGGCCGGCCACCGCCCCGCCCATGCAACGGCCCTGGCCATCGATGAATTTGGTGGCCGAATGGAACACGATGTCGGCACCGAGCTTCAATGGCTGCTGCAATGCCGGTGTGCTGAAGCAGTTGTCCACCACCAGCATGGCGCCTTTGGCGTGGGCGATCTCACTGAGGGCAGCGATGTCGACCAGTTCAGCCAAGGGGTTTGAAGGCGATTCAACGATCAACAGCTTGGTATTGGCCTTGATGGCCGCGTCCCACCCGGAAAGATCCACCAGTGGCACGTAATCCACCTGCAAGCCGAAGCGTTTGAAGTACTTCTCGAACAGGCTGATGGTAGAGCCGAATACGCTTTGCGACACCAGCACGTGGTCACCAGCACTGCACAGCGACATCACCACGGCCAGGATAGAAGCCATGCCGGTAGAGGTCGCCACGGCCTGCTCGGCGCCCTCCATGGCCGCTAGCCGTTCCTCGAAAGCACGCACCGACGGGTTTGTATAGCGCGAGTAGACATTGCCCGGTGTCTCGCCGGCGAACCGTGCGGCGGCGTCGGCCGCCGTGCGGAACACGTAGCTGGAGGTGAGGAACAGCGCTTCGCTGTGCTCGGCCTCCGGTGTACGGTTTTGACCGGCGCGCACTGCCAGGGTGTCGAAACCGACACCCTCCAGATCGCTGTCCAGTCGCCCGGCATCCCATTGATCGGTCATGCCATCGCTCCCTGAAATCAGTTGTTATAGAGGTCGATGATTGCGCTGACAGCCTGGGTCTTGACCTTGGCCAGGTCGTTACGGGCCTGCTCGATCCGGTCAAGGTAGGCTTCGTCGATATCGCCGGTGACATACTCACCGTTGAATACCGCGCAATCGAAATGCTCGATCTTGATCTTGCCGCCACCGACCGAATCTATCAGGTCCGGGAGGTCCTGATAGATCAGCCAATCGGCGCCGATCAACTCGGCCACCTGCTCGGTGGTACGGTTGTGGGCGATCAGTTCGTGAGCGCTCGGCATGTCGATGCCGTAGACGTTGGGGTAGCGAACAGCAGGCGCTGCAGAGCAGAAGTACACATTCTTGGCACCGGCTTCGCGCGCCATCTGGATGATCTGCTTGCAGGTGGTACCACGTACGATCGAGTCATCGACCAGCATGACGTTCTTGCCGCGGAATTCCAGCTCGATGGCATTGAGCTTCTGGCGAACCGATTTCTTGCGGGCCGCCTGGCCGGGCATGATGAAGGTACGGCCGATGTAACGGTTCTTGACGAAGCCTTCACGGAACTTCACGCCCAGGTGCTTGGCCAGTTCCAGGGCGGCCGTACGGCTGGTGTCAGGGATCGGGATGACCACGTCGATGTCATGTTCAGGGCGCTCGCGCTGGATTTTTTCCGCGAGTTTTTCACCCATGCGCAGGCGCGCCTTGTACACCGATACACCGTCCATGATGGAATCCGGGCGGGCCAGGTACACGTGCTCGAAGATGCAAGGCTGCAGCTTTGGCGCCTCGGCGCACTGCTTGGTATACAGGCGGCCATCTTCGGTGATGTAAACCGCTTCACCCGGTGCCAGGTCGCGAATGAGGGTAAAGCCAAGCACGTCCAGGGCCACGCTTTCGGAGGCGATCATGTACTCGACGCCTTCGTCGGTGTGGCGCTGGCCGAACACCACCGGGCGAATGCCGTTGGGGTCGCGGAAGCCGACGATGCCGTAACCGGTGATCATCGCCACCACGGCATAACCGCCCACGCAGCGGCTGTGCACATGGGACACGGCCGCGAACACGTCTTCTTCGGTAGGCTGCAGCTTGCCACGTACTGCGAGCTCATGGGCGAACACGTTGAGCAGCACTTCCGAATCGGAATTGGTGTTGACGTGGCGCAGGTCCGACTCGTAGATCTCCTTCGCCAACTGCTCGACGTTGGTGAGGTTGCCGTTGTGGGCCAGGGTGATGCCGTACGGCGAGTTGACGTAGAACGGCTGGGCTTCGGCCGAAGTCGAGCTGCCCGCAGTGGGGTAGCGCACGTGGCCGATGCCGATGGTGCCCACCAGGCGCTGCATGTGGCGCTGCTGGAACACATCGCGCACCAGGCCATTATCCTTGCGCAGGAACAACCGGCCGTCATGGCTGGTCACGATACCGGCAGCGTCCTGGCCGCGGTGCTGGAGGACCGTAAGCGCGTCATACAGCGCCTGATTGACGTTCGACTTACCGACGATACCGACGATGCCACACATGCGACGCAACCCCTACTTTGACGAAACTTGAGTGAAAAGCCCTCACGGCCTGGCTGGCCCGAGCAACTGTTCCTTGAACGGAAGGTCAGCGGGTGTGCTGACCCCGGCACTGGACATCCACTGGCTGGTGAAACCCAGAATCAGGTTTTTCGACCAGTCAGCGACCAGCAAAAACTGTGGTATCAGGCGTGACTCCTGCCACCAGGTGTCTTGTTGCACTGGCCCCAGGCTTAGCAGCCCGATGGCCACCACTACCAGCAAAGCCCCACGGGCAGCGCCAAAAGCCATGCCCAGAAAACGGTCCGTACCCGACAGCCCGGTGACACGAATCAGCTCGCCGACCAGGAAATTGAGCATTGCCCCGACCAGCAGGGTAGCCACGAAAAGTATGCCGCAGCCGGCGATGACGCGCATCGACGGCGTCTGGATATAGCTTTCAAGATACACCGCCAGCGATCCGCCGAACATCCAGGCGACCGCACCGGCAACGATCCATATGAGCAGGGACAGGGCTTCCTTGACAAAGCCGCGCTTGAGACTGATCAGTGTGGAGACGGCGATGATCGCAATGATCGCCCAATCAACCAGGGTAAATGCCACGGCGCTGCCTGCAGACGTTTGAGGCGGCGCATTTTACCAGAGCGGCGGGCTGGGGTTAAGCGGAATGTCGGACGATTCCGCCCACCACGGCAGGAGGGAGCGCAGCACGCGATGGGCCGCAAAGCGGCCCGACCCGCACAGCGTGAAGCAAATCAACCACGCTCAGGCTGGAACCGCACCACAATGCCCTTGAGGCTGTTCTGACGGTTTATGGCGTCGCGGGTACGCTCGGCCTCGGCACGCTCGATCAACGGGCCAACGAACACACGGTTCAGCCCACCCGCTGCGCGGATATAGGCGTTATACCCCTGGCTGCGCAAGGTCTGCTGAAGCTTCTCCGCCCCTGCGCGGTTGGACAGGCTCGCCAACTGGATGGACCAACTGACCGGCAACCCGTTCACGTCGATCTTGGAGGGCGCAGCCCCTGGCACTGGCTTGGAAGCCGTGGCGGCTGGCGCTGCCGAAGCGGGCGCCTTGGGCTCAGGCTTTGCAGTGGCAGGCACTGGAGCTTGCGCCGGTGCCTGCACAGAAGGCGTGATGGGCTGGCGCGGCGCACTGGCAGGCGCCGTGGACTCATCGACGACCACGGGTGGCTGCTGCGTTTCGTCCGGGACGGGCTGGGGCTCAGGCACCGATACAGGGTCTACCTTAACCTCTGGCTGCGAAGGCATGGCCGGCGCCTGTGGAGCCTCCACATGCACCTGGCGCAACTCATCTTCGCGGGAAAACAGCATCGGTAAAAAAATCACTGCCAGCGCCACCAGCACCAGCGCACCGATCATGCGCTGCTTCATTCCTTTATCCAGCACTGCCATCTATTACACCCTCCTGGGCGCGTCGCTCCAGCCATTCCAACGCCTGGGCAACACAGAAAAACGAACCGAACAGCAGTACCTCATCACCTGCCTGGGCCTTCGCGCACTGCCCCTCAAGGGCAGCGTCGACACTGGCATAGGACTGCACGGCTGCGCCGAGGTTCGTCAGTGCCGCAGCCAACGCTGCAGCTGGCCTGCTACGCGGGGTAGCGAGCGGGGCAACCGCCCAGTCGTCTACCAGCCCGTGCAGAGGCGCCACAACGCCCTCCAGGTCCTTGTCGGCAAGCAGCCCGAACACCGCCAGGCGGCGACCGGCCAGGGGCCGGGCTGCCAGGCGACGGGCCAGGTACTGGGCGGCATGCGGGTTATGCCCGACATCCAGCAGCAACTCCACCTGCCTACCCTGCCAACTGACTGTGCGACGGTCCAGCCGCCCGGTGATGCGTGTAGCGAGCAGCGCCTGGCGGATCACCGCGCCATCCCAAGGCAGGCCTGTCAGCAGGTAGGCCTGCAAGGCAAGCGCCGCGTTCTCCATGGGCAAGTCGAGCAGCGGTAAGCCATCCAACGCTACCTGGGTACCCTCAGCACTGGTGCCGCGCCAGCGCCAGCCATCCTCTGCGACGCCCAGGTCGAAGTCCCGACCGCGCAGCAGCAGCGGCGCGCCCAACTCGGCGGCCTTGTCCAACAACGGCTGTGGGGGATCGAGATCACCACACACGGCCGGCTTGGCAGCACGGAAGATACCGGCCTTTTCAAAGGCCACCAACTCGCGGGTATCCCCCAGGTAATCAACATGGTCAACGCCGATACTGGTCACCAGCGCCAGGTCTGCATCCACCACGTTGACCGTATCCAGGCGCCCGCCCAGGCCGACTTCGAGCACTACGGCATCCAGCTGCGACTGGTGGAACAACCAGAACGCGGCCAGGGTGCCCATTTCGAAGTAAGTCAGGGAGGTGTCGCCCCGCGCCGCTTCCACAGCCGCGAACGCTTCACACAACTGCGCGTCGCTGGCTTCCTGGGCGTCGATGACGACCCGCTCGTTGTAACGGAGCAGGTGCGGCGAACTGTATACCCCTACCTTCAGCCCCTGGGCACGCAGCAGCGATGCGACAAAGGCGCAGGTTGACCCCTTGCCGTTGGTGCCGGTTACCGTCACCACCCGGGGTGCCAGCTTGCCCAGCGCCAAGCGGGCAAATACCGCCTGCGAGCGTTCCAGGCCCATGTCGATGGCCGACGGGTGCAACTGCTCGAGATAGGCGAGCCACTCGCCCAGGGATCGTTGTGTCATCACGCGACAGCAGCCGCCTCAAGCGCTTGTTCAGGGGTGGCCTGGCCGGTCATCTGCGCCAGCAGACGGGCGAGGCGTGGGCGCAGGTCGCCGCGGGAGATAATCAAGTCGATTGCACCATGCTCCAGCAGGAACTCGCTGCGCTGGAAGCCTTCTGGCAGTTTCTCGCGCACGGTCTGCTCGATCACACGAGGGCCGGCGAAGCCGATCAGCGCTTTTGGCTCGCCAACAATGACATCGCCCAGCATCGCCAAGCTGGCCGACACACCGCCATACACCGGGTCGGTGAGCACCGAGATGAACGGGATGCCTTCTTCGCGAAGACGGGCCAGTACCGCCGAGGTCTTGGCCATCTGCATCAGCGAGATAAGTGCCTCCTGCATGCGGGCACCGCCCGAAGCCGAGAAGCAGACCATCGGGCAGCGGTGCTCCAGGGCATAGTTGGCTGCCCGCACGAAACGCTCGCCTACCACAGCCCCCATGGAACCGCCCATGAACGAGAATTCGAAGGCGCTGACCACGATCGGCATGCCCATCAGGGTGCCGCTCATGGAGATCAGTGCGTCTTTCTCACCGGTCTGCTTCTGGGCCCCGGTCAGGCGGTCCTTGTACTTCTTGCCGTCACGGAATTTAAGGCGGTCAACCGGCTCCAAATCGGCGCCCAATTCGGCGCGGCCTTCGGCATCGAGGAAAATATCAATGCGTGCACGGGCGCCAATGCGCATGTGGTGGTTGCACTTGGGGCAGACGTCGAGGGTTTTTTCCAGCTCCGGACGATACAGCACGGCCTCACAGGCCGGGCACTTGTGCCACAGGCCTTCAGGCACCGAGCTCTTCTTCACCTCGGAACGCATGATCGAAGGGATCAGTTTGTCGACTAACCAGTTGCTCATGCTTTCTTTCTCCAGTATCGGCGGGTGGGGGCCAGCGTGGCCGGCCTGCCCTGCCCTTTGAACTCAAATGCTTGTTTGAAACGCTGGGGCAGCGGCCGTCGGGTATTACCCACGGCACTGCCCCGTTGAAAAGTCGATTGACCGCCCTCAATCGGGCGGCCGCCCCGCAGGGCCGCGATAGCTATGGACGATGCCGCGCGGCCAGCCGTCACATCCGCTCAAGCCTGTTTCACCGCGCGCACGAACGCCTCGATCTTTGCCGCGTCCTTGATACCCTTGGCCTGCTCTACCCCGCCACTGACGTCGACGGCGTAGGGGCGCACCTGAGCAATGGCCTGCCCCACGTTTTCCGGGGACAGCCCACCTGCCAGGATGATCGGCTTGTTGAGCCCGGCAGGCACCAGGGACCAGTCGAACGCCTCGCCCGTGCCGCCCGGGATACCTGGCACATAGGTGTCCAGCAAGATGCCCTGGGCAGCAGCATAATGCTGGCAGGCCACCTGCAGATCGTCGCCCGGGCGCACCCGCAATGCCTTGATCCATGGACGATTGTGGCCAGCACAGTCCTGCGGGCTTTCGTCGCCGTGGAACTGTAGCAGGTCCAACGGTACCACTTCGAGGATCTCGCTCAGCTCGCAGCGCGATGCATTGACGAACAGCCCAACCGTGGTCACAAAAGGCGGCAGCTCGGCGATGATCGCCCGCGCCTGGCGTACGTCTACAGCGCGCGGGCTCTTGGCATAGAACACGAAGCCGATGGCATCGGCGCCGGCTTCTGCCGCCGCCAGCGCGTCTTCGATGCGGGTGATACCGCAGATCTTGCTGCGAACGATGCTCATGGACAGCGACCCTGTTAACACGGTGAAAGGCCGAATGTTAGCAAATGCCCTAGCGTGCGTCAGTCTGCCAGTGCCTCATAGCCTGTGAGAAAGTGTGGGCCGATGTAACGCTGCGGCAGGGCGAACTCATCGGGGTACTCCACCTGCACGAGGTAGAGCCCGAACGGGTGGGCTGTGACGCCACCATGGCGGCGGTCACACCCCTCCAGCACCTCACGCGCCCACTCCACCGGGCGCTCCCCGGCGCCAATGGCCATGAGCACACCCGCGATATTGCGCACCATGTGGTGCAAAAACGCCGTAGCGCGCACGTCCAGCACGATCATCTGCCCGTGACGGGTAACGCGCAGGTGATAGATGTGCTTGATCGGCGACTTGGCCTGGCACTGGCTGGCACGGAACGCGCTGAAGTCGTGCGTGCCCAGCAAGCTCTGCGCGGCTTCGGCCATGCGCTGCACATCCAGTGGCCGGTGGTTCCAGGTGACCTCCTCGGCCAAGTGCGCCGGGCGGATGGGGTCGTTGTAGATCACGTAGCGATAACGCCGGGCGCAGGCCTTGAACCGGGCATGGAAATCGGCCGGCATGGGCCTGGACCAGACCACACTGATGTCGTGGGGCAAGTTGAAATTGGTACCCATGGTCCAGGCACGCTCGTCACGCACCGCACGGGTGTCGAAGTGCACCACTTGACCACAGCCGTGTACCCCCGCATCGGTACGGCCGGCGCATACAACCGAAATCGGTTCGTTGGCGACTTTCGACAAGGCTTTTTCAAGCGCTTGCTGGACACTTGGCACGCCACTGGCCTGACGCTGCCACCCGCGATAGCGGGCACCTTTGTATTCCACGCCAAGGGCAATACGGGCGTAGCCTTCGGCCGCCGATTCTGCGGCAGCGGTGTCGATGATGTCCAAGAAACTGAGACCTGTAGAAAGACTAAATAGCGGCGATTATAACGACAACGGCAGCCTGGGAGGGCTGCCGTTACGGGTAAAACCGGCCGGGCGGTGCCGCCCCGGCCAACTCGGCGCGCTGTCAAACCAGGCGCGACAGCATGTCTTCGGCCTCTTCACGCTGGCGCTGGTCACCATCCTTGACCACCTCATCAAGGATGTCGCGCGCGCCCTGGTGATCACCCATGTCGATGTAGGCGCGAGCCAGGTCAAGCTTGGTCGCCACCTCATCGGCCCCCGAGAAGAAGTCGAAGTCCAGGTCATCCACGGGCTCGGGCTCTGGATTGGCAGCAGCATCCTCAGCGGTGAAATGGGGCTCCAGCGAGGGTGACTCCAGGCTTTGCGACAGCTTGTCCAGCTCTGCGTTGACGTCATCGAGCTCCGACGAGAAGCTTTTCGCCGCGGGCGAGTCGTCGTCCTGCAGCGACAATGACAGGTCGAAGTCCGAAGGCAGGTCGAACTCCGACACCGGGTCGAACTCTGGCGCGTTGTCGAACGCCTCCAACTCGGCTGCCACGTCGACCGGCGTACCGCCTGGGCCGGCTGGCGCGCCAGGTGCATCGATATCCAGGTCGAAATCGGACAGGTCCGCCGCAGGTTGCGCAGCAACCTCAGCCTTGGCCTGGGCCAGCATCGCTTCGAAGTCATCGTCTGCGCCGGCCTGCTGCTCGTCCAGGCTCAAGTCGAAACTGCTGTCCAAAGCCTCGGGTTCCGACGCCTCGAGGGTGGGTACTTCGTCGGGAGCCTGTGGTTGGGCTACAGGCGCTTCTGCCGGTGCCGGCTGCTCATCCAGAAGCCCCTGAACATACTGCTCGTCCATCTTGGCGGCCAATGCGGCGGCCCCCAGGCCAGCGGCGGCCAGTGCGATCATCGCCGGGTAGCGCTCTTTGAGCCTGGCCACCTCTGCCGTATTGGTGGTATTGGCCGGCAGCTTATGCTCCTGCTCCACGAATGCGCTCTGGTCACCCTGGCGGGCATACACTTCCATCAGCTTAAGGCGCAGGTCGTCACGCCCAGGGGCGGCGGCAATGGCAGGCTCCAGCAGCTCGGCCGCGCGGTTGAGGCGGCCTTCTGCCAGGCACTGTTCGACCTGCACCAGTACAGCGGCGTATGGATCGGCCACCGGCTCCGGTGCCGCCGGTTTTTCCGCCGCGGTGGCAGCCGCTGCGGAGGCAGCCACCACAGCCGGGGACAGGGTCACGGTTGGCGGTGAAACCTCGACACCTTCAAGGCTGCCAACATCGGGGTCAAAGCCCGCAATCTGCTCTTCCTCCAGCGCCCGCGCCATGCGCAGGTGTTTTTCGGCCTCCTGCTGCGCCTTGCGCCGACGTGCCAGCAGCCACAACAGAAGCGCCAGTACCAGCAGCGTCGAGCCGGCGATCAGCCATAGCAGCCAACGGTTACCGAGGATCTGCTCCAATGCATCGGGAGCAGCTGGCGCGTCAGCCTGAGCGGCCGGGGGCGCCGTATCGGCTGCGGCAGGGGCCGGCTCGATCACCGGCTGTACTGCAACAGGTGGCTGGGTTACAGCAGCGGTACTCGCGGCGTCGGCGACAGGCTGCACGGGTGCGGCAGCGTCAACCGCGGGCTGGGCCGGCGTGGCAGCATCGGCCGCAGGGGCGGCTGCCCCTTGAGCCTCAAGCCTGGCCAACTGGTCGTTCTTCAATTCGATAAGACGCTGCAGTTTGTCCAGCTGGCTTTGCAGGTCCGTCATGCGGCTGTGCAGCTCTTCGTTGTCACGACGGCTAGTGTCCAGGCTCTCCTGCGCCACGGCCAGTTTGTCGTTCAACGCCTTGGCCTGACTCGCGCCGGCCTGGTTGCCCGGGCTGACCAGGCGCAGATTGTCGCCTTGGGCAATCGCCGCAGGCGCGGCGCCGGCGGTACCACGGCGGGTCGCGTCCAGCTGGCGGGCACGGGGCCCTAGCCGGCGCCCCTCACGCCAGGCTGCATATTGTTCGGCAACCTCGCGGTTTGCCTCGCCCTGGGGAATGCTCTGAACCTGCTGCGAGTCCGGCAGGCGCAGCACCTGCCCCACCTTGAGCTGGTTAATATTGTTGCCGATGAACGCATCCGGGTTAAGCGCCTGGATCGCGATCATGGTCTGCTGAATGGAGCCGCCCTGTGCGTTGCGCGCGGCAATCTGCCAGAGGGTATCGCGGCGCTGGGTAGTGTAACTGCCGGCCCCGGTGACCGCGGGCGCTACATTGCCGGGCGCCGCCTGCCCACCCTGGGCCTTGGCCTGGTCGAGCATCACGCTGTAATCGCGCAGCAGGCGGCCTTGAGGCCACATCACTTGCACCAGAAACTTCACCACAGGGCCAGGCATGGGCTGGCTGGACGTCACCCGCAGCACACTTTTGCCATTTGGGTTGATCACCGGGGTAAAGGTGAGATCTTGCAGCCCACTGGCAAAAGGCACGCCAGCCTTGGTGAAATCCTCGGCGGGCGCCAGGCTGGGCGCCACTTCGGCAGCGGTGAGGTCGCGTACATCGAGCAGTTCGATCTCGGCATCGAGCGGCTGGTTCTGCGCCGACTTGAGGGTCAGTTCCCCCAGGCCCAAGGCATTCGCCATGCCAGACGACAGCGCCGATGCTGCAGCCATGGCCAGAACCAGTTTGCGAATTCGAAGCATGAACTCTTCCCTTGTATGGATCGTCCCGAAACGTGCAGGCGAAGCTGAACAGACGTGCTCGCCAGTATCTTTTACAGCCTGTCTTTAATCAACAATTGCGCTATTTGCACCGCGTTGAGCGCGGCGCCCTTGCGCACATTGTCGGTGGTCAACCACAGGTTGAGTTGCTGCGCATCATCAATACCCTGGCGTACACGTCCAACATAGACCACGTCTTGGCCCACTGCGTCCCCAACCGGGGTCGGATAATCATCACGTTCCACCAGTTCGACGCTGTGCGCCTCGTTCAGCGCCTGGTTGACCGCGTCAAGATCGACCGCACCACGGCTCTGCACTGCCACATTGAAGCTATCGCCGAAAAACACCGGCACTTGAATACAGGTAACCGAGAGTTTCAGGTCGGGAAGGCCCAGCACAGCCCGCAGTTCCTGCACCAGGCGACGCTCAACAGCGGTATGGCCCTGGTCATCCGGGGTGCCGACCTGAGGCAGCAGGTTGAACGCCACCTGCCTGTCGAAGAACCGAGGTTCCAGAGGGCGAGCATTCAGCAACTCGGCTGTTTGCCGCGCCAGCTCGCTGACCGCCTCGCGGCCTTGGGCAGACACCGCCAGCGACGCGACCACCTGGACGCGCTCGATGTCCAGCAGGTGCTGTAGCGGCGCCAGCGTGGTGGCAACGGCGACCGCCGCCGAGCAAGGGCTGGTGATGAGCGCCGGGGTGCTGACCCCCGCCAGCTGCTCGGCGTTGGCTTCTGGCACAACCGGCAGCGCACCGCCCAGCGCGCCAGACAAATCGATTACCGTACAGCCCGCTTGCACCGCCTTGTGGGCGAAGGCCTGGCTGACCGAGGCGCCCGCCGCGAAGAACGCCAGCTTGACCTGGGCGAAATCGAAGCTGTCGACTTCACGCACCTTGAGCTTCCTGCCGGCGAACATCACGCTGCTGCCTGCCGATTCCATGCTGGCCAGCAGGTGCAATGTAGCCACAGGAAAATCCAGTTCTTCGAGAATTTGAACCAGTGCCTCGCCGACGCTACCGGTGGCGCCAACGATGGCGATATCAAAAACAGATGTCATGGTGTGGCCGACCTCAGGCAAAACGGGAGCGGCACTTTACCCGCATTACTCGGGCGAGGCCAACGCCACAGCCCTGCCTGCCGAACGCGGCAGTGCGCGGCAGATACAAAAAACCCGCACTGTCGCCAGCACGGGTTTGAATTGGAAACGCTGCGCTCAACGCTCCAGCAGAATCCGCAGCATGCGCCGCAATGGTTCTGCAGCCCCCCACAGCAGCTGGTCACCCACGGTGAAGGCCCCCAGGTACTGGGAGCCCATGTTCAGCTTGCGCAAACGGCCAACCGGAATGTTCAGGGTGCCGGTGACGTTGGTCGGGGTCAGCTCCTGCATGCTGATCTCGCGCTGGTTGGGCACCAGTTTCACCCAGGGGTTGTGCTGGCTGATCATGCCTTCGATGTCGGCGATCGGCACGTCCTTGTTCAGCTTGATGGTCAGCGCCTGGCTGTGGCAGCGCATGGCACCGATGCGCACGCAGATACCGTCGACCGGGATCGGGCTCTTGAACCGGCCCAGAATCTTGTTGGTCTCAGCCTGAGCCTTCCACTCTTCGCGGCTTTGGCCGTTAGGCAGCTCCTTGTCGATCCACGGGATCAAGCTGCCGGCCAGCGGTACGCCAAAGTTTTCCGCCGGGTACGCGTCGCTGCGCATGGCCTCTGCCACCTTGCGATCGATGTCCAGAATGGCGCTGGCAGGGTTGGCCAGGTCATCGGCCACCGCGGCATGGGTAGCGCCCATCTGCTTGATCAGCTCACGCATGTTCTGCGCACCGGCACCCGAGGCTGCCTGGTAAGTCATGGCGCTCATCCACTCCACCAGGCCGGCTTCGAACAGCCCACCCAGGCCCATCAACATGAGGCTGACGGTGCAGTTGCCGCCAATGAAGTTCTTGGTGCCAGCGTCCAGTTGATGATCGATGTGCTTGCGGTTGACGGGGTCGAGCACGATCACAGCGTCATCCTGCATACGCAGGGAAGATGCAGCATCGATCCAATAGCCCTGCCAGCCGGCTTCACGCAGCTTGGGGAAGACCTCGTTGGTGTAGTCGCCGCCCTGGCAGGTCAGGATCACGTCGAGGGTCTTGAGCTCTTCGATGGAGTACGCATCCTTGAGCGGAGCGGTCTCCTTGCCCACGCTTGGGCCTTGGCCACCAATGTTGGAGGTGGTGAAGAACACGGGCTCGATAAGGTCGAAATCCTGCTCCTCCAGCATCCGCTGCATGAGCACGGAACCAACCATGCCGCGCCAACCGATCAGACCTACACGTTTCATCGCAACTACACCTTTGCTAAAAGTGGGCCGCCATCGGGATTGGGGATGACGGGCCAGAGAGATTACAGATTCCGCAGCGCTGCGACTACTGCGTCGCCCATTTCCTGCGTACCTACCTTGCGGCAGCCTTCGGAGAAGATATCACCGGTGCGCAGGCCCTGGTCCAGGACCAGGCTGACCGCCTTCTCGATGGCGTCGGCTGCAACTGCCTGGTCGAAGCTGTAGCGCAGCATCATCGACACCGAGAGGATGGTTGCCAGCGGGTTGGCGATGCCCTGCCCGGCGATGTCCGGTGCCGAACCGTGGCATGGCTCGTACATGCCCTTGTTGTTGGCATCCAGCGAGGCCGAGGGCAGCATGCCGATGGAACCGGTGAGCATGGAAGCTTCATCCGACAGGATGTCGCCAAACATGTTGTCGGTGACCATCACGTCGAACTGCTTCGGTGCACGGACCAACTGCATGGCAGCGTTATCGACATACATGTGGCTCAGTTCTACATCCGGGTAGCCCTTGGCCACGTCTTCGACCACTTCACGCCACAGCTGGCTGGAGGCCAGAACGTTGGCCTTGTCGACCGAGCACAGCTTCTTGCCACGTACACGGGCCATGTCAAAGCCGACACGGGCAATGCGACGGATTTCGCTCTCGCTGTAAGGCAGGGTGTCATATGCCTGGCGCTCACCGCCTTCCAGCTCGCGCTGACCCCGCGGTGCGCCGAAATAAATGCCGCCGGTGAGCTCACGAACGATAAGAATATCCAGGCCCGACACGATTTCCGGCTTCAGCGACGAGGCATCGGCCAGTTGCGGGTAGAGGATGGCCGGGCGCAGGTTGGCAAACAGCCCCAGCTGCGAACGAATCTTCAGCAGGCCGCGCTCAGGGCGGATATCACGCTCGATCTTGTCCCATTTCGGCCCGCCAACGGCCCCCAGCAACACGGCATCCGCCTTGCGGGCACGCTCCAGGGTTTCATCTGCCAGCGGTACACCGTGCTTGTCGATGGCGGCACCACCGATCACATCGTGGGCCAGGGTAAAGCCAAGCTGGAACCGGTCGTTAGCCAGCTCCAGCACCTTGACCGCCTCTGCCATGATTTCCGGGCCGATACCGTCACCTGGAAGAATCAGAATCTGCTTGCTCATGCTTTCCTCTATCCAATCTTGAGGCGCAGCCAGGCGGCTGCGCCGAACTGTTACTGCTGACTGGCAGCCAGCGAACCTGGCTTTATCAGTCAGGCGTCACGAAAAAGCCACGGCTGGGCAGCGCGATGCTTGCCTTCGAACGCCGTAATGGCATCGCTATCCTGCAGGGTGAGGCCGATGTCATCCAGCCCGTTGAGCAGGCAGTGCTTGCGGAAGGCATCAATCTCGAAATGCAGCACCTTGCCGTCCGGGCGGGTCACTGCCTGTGCCTGCAGGTCGATGGTCAACTGGTAGCCTGGGTTGGCCTCAACTTGGCGGAACAGCTCGTCCACCTCCTCATCGCTGAGGATGATCGGCAACAGGCCGTTCTTGAAGCTGTTGTTGAAGAAGATATCGGCAAAGCTCGGCGCAATGATGCTGCGGAAGCCGTATTCGTCCAGCGCCCAGGGCGCGTGCTCACGGCTGGAGCCGCAACCGAAGTTTTCCCGGGCCAACAACACGCTGGCGCCCTGGTAGCGGTCGTGGTTGAGGACGAACTCCTGGTTGACCGGGCGCTTGCTGTTGTCCTGGTAGGGCTGGCCCACATCCAGGTAACGCCATTCGTCGAACAGGTTGGGGCCAAAGCCCGTGCGCTTGATCGACTTCAAGAACTGCTTGGGGATGATCTGGTCGGTATCGACGTTGGCGCGGTCCAACGGGGCAACCAGGCCGATGTGCTGGGTAAAGGCTTTCATGCTGCGCTCCCTTGGATCAACTCGCGGACGTCGATGAAGTGACCCGTGACCGCTGCGGCGGCCGCCATGGCCGGGCTGACCAGGTGTGTGCGCCCGCCAGCGCCCTGACGGCCTTCGAAGTTACGGTTGGAGGTGGATGCACAGTGCTCGCCACTCTCCAGCCGGTCGGGGTTCATTGCCAGGCACATCGAGCAACCGGGCTCACGCCATTCGAACCCAGCCTCAAGGAAGACCTTGTCCAGGCCCTCGCGCTCGGCCTGGGCCTTGACCAGCCCGGAACCCGGTACAACGATGGCCTGCTTGACCGTCGCTGCCACCTTGCGCCCCTTGGCGATTTGCGCAGCCGCCCGCAGGTCTTCGATACGCGAGTTGGTGCAGGAGCCGATGAACACGCGGTCCAGACGGATGTCGGTGATCGCCTGGTTGGCGGTGAGGCCCATGTACTTCAAGGCCCGCTCGATCGAGCCGCGCTTGATCAGGTCGCTTTCGGCCGCAGGGTCCGGCACGCGCTGGTCCACAGCCAGTACCATTTCAGGCGAGGTACCCCAGCTGACCTGCGGCTTGATCTGGCTGGCATCCAGCTCGACCACGGTATCGAACACAGCATCATCGTCGGAAACCAGGTCTTTCCAGGCCTCCACAGCACGGGTCCACTGCTCGCCCTTGGGCGCATACGGGCGGCCTTCGACGTAGGCGACGGTGGTGGCATCGGTAGCCACCAGGCCGACACGGGCACCTGCCTCGATGGACATGTTGCAGATGGTCATGCGGCCTTCCATCGACAAGTCGCGGATGGCGCTGCCGGCAAACTCCATGGCGTGGCCATTGCCACCGGCCGTGCCGATCTTGCCGATCACGGCCAGGACGATATCCTTGGCGGTGACGCCGGCAGGCAACTGGCCTTCGACGCGCACCAGCATGTTCTTCATCTTCTTGGCGACCAGGCACTGGGTGGCGAGCACGTGCTCCACCTCGGAAGTGCCGATGCCATGGGCCAAGGCACCGAAAGCGCCGTGGGTAGAGGTGTGCGAGTCGCCGCAGACCACCGTCATGCCTGGCAAGGTGGCACCCTGCTCCGGGCTGATGACGTGGACGATGCCCTGGCGCTCGTCATTCATCTTGAATTCGACGATGCCATATTCGTCACAGTTCTCGTCGAGGGTTTGCACCTGCAGGCGCGATACCTGGTCGACGATGGCATCGATCCCACCCTTGCGCTCCGGCGTGGTCGGCACGTTGTGGTCAGGGGTGGCGATGTTGGTATCGATGCGCCACGGTTTGCGCTGGGCCAGGCGCAGGCCTTCGAAGGCCTGAGGCGAGGTAACCTCGTGGATGATGTGGCGGTCGATGTAGATCAAGGACGAGCCGTCATCACGGCGCTTGACCTCATGGGCTTCCCAGAGTTTGTCGTAGAGCGTTTTGCCAGCCATCAGACTGTTCCTCATCAGCGTCTTTCTATGCCAAAAACCCCTTGGCTTGTATGGACGATGCTATGGGGTTAGATTGAATAACTCAAATTCATAATTTTTATCCTTTGGATAACCACAAGGAATCCAAACTTTGGATCTGGCCAACCTCAGCGCCTTCATCGCCATCGCAGAAACCGGCAGCTTTTCAGGTGCCGGGGAGCGCCTGTTCCTGACCCAGCCGGCCATCAGCAAACGCATTGCCGGGCTAGAGCAGCAACTGGACGTGCGGTTGTTCGACCGCCTTGGCCGTGAGGTGACCCTGACGGAAGCCGGGCGCGCCTTACTGCCTCGGGCCTACCAGATCCTCAGCGTGCTTGATGATACCCGACGTGCACTGACCAATCTGTCAGGCGAAGTCGGTGGTCGTCTGACCCTGGCCACCAGCCACCATATCGGCCTGCACCGCCTGCCCCCGCTGTTGCGGGCTTTCACGCGCAAGCATCCTGCCGTGGCGTTGGATATTCAGTTCCTCGATTCAGAACAGGCCTACGACGAAATACTCCATGGCCGCGCCGAGATTGCAGTAATCACGCTCGCTCCAGAGCCACATCACCTGGTCAGGGCGGTACCGGTATGGGAAGACGCACTGGATTTCGTCGCCGCCCCCGAACACCCGCTGGCCAACAATCACACCGTCACCCTCGCCGATGTTGCCCGCCACCCGGCTGTGTTCCCCGGCGGCAATACCTTCACCCACCACATCGTCCAGCGCCTGTTCGAAAGCCAGGGCCTCACCCCCAACATCGCCATGAGCACCAACTACCTGGAAACGATCAAGATGATGGTTTCGATCGGCCTGGCCTGGAGCGTTCTGCCGCGCACCATGCTGGACGAGCAAGTGGCACCTATCGCCCTGCCCGGCATTCAGCTGTCGCGCCAGCTAGGCTACATTCTGCACACGGAGCGTACCCTATCGAACGCGGCCAAGGCGTTCATGGCCCTGCTCGATAGCCACGCAGGGCCCGCCTGAGGCGCCGGCAGCCCGGCATTACCCTCAAGGATGCGTCACAAGCCAAAGGTCTGGTAACCATGCCCAAATCAGCGAACCGTTTAATGCGCCTGCCTCGGATCCCTGCGGCCGACCCTCAGGAGTCGGAACAGGCCTGGCAGAATGCGCCGCAGCTGCTGGCTGCGCTCAACGGGGCGCGTCTGGGCGCTTGGCTGTGGGACATCGAGAGTGGCCGGGTGAGCTGGTCAAGAGGCACCCAGGCCCTGTTCGGCTTCGACCCATTACGCGCGTTGCCCGACGATATCGACTACCTCGACCTGCTACCGGAAGAGGACCGCGCCCGCACCCGCCAGGCGTTTCAGGCTGTGTTCAATGGCGAACCGGTGGAACGCGCCATGCGGCACCGCATCCGCTGGCCGGATGGCAGCCTGCATTGGCTGGAGATCAATGGCAGCCTTACCCACGACCAGCATGGCCGGCCGCAAATGATCGGCGTGGTACGGGAAATTACCCGTCAACGCGAACGCGAAACGGCCCTGGTCAACTCGGAAAAGCGCCTTGCGACGCTGTTTCACCTTAGCCCCAATGCCATTTTGCTAACCCGTCGTCACGACGGCATGATCTTCGAGGTGAACCGGCACTTCGAAGACACGTTTGCCTGGCCAGGCAACCAGGTAGTCGGTAAAACCAGCCTGGAACTGGGCCTGTGGGCTAACCCGGAGCAACGCCAGCAAATGCTGGAGGCCACCCGCCTGAGCAGTGGCCCGCTGATCATGGAAGTGCAGTTTCGCGCCAGCAACGGCAGGGTTCACGACGGTATTCTGTGTACTCAGGGCATCGAACTCGAGGGCACCACCTTCCTGCTCAGCACCTTCCTGGACACCACCGAGCGCAAGCGCGCCGAACTTGCACTGAAGGACAGCCAGGAACGCCTGGACCTGGCGCTGGATTCGGCGCAATTGGGCACGTGGGACTGGCATATCCCCAGCGGCATGCTCTATGGCTCGGCACGGGCGGCGCAGTTGCACGGTTTGCCCCCTACCCCTTTTCACGAATGCTTCGACGCTTTTTTCGAAGGGGTGCCCGAGCAGGAGCGCAGCTCCATGCGCCAAGCCTATCGCAGCCTGCGCGAAGGCCCTGCGGGCAATTACCAGATCACCTACCGGGTGCAATTGGACAACGGTATCTCACGCTATATCGAAAGCCGCGCCCGGCTGTATCGCGATGAGCAGGGCAACCCGCTGCGCATGGCCGGCACCCTGCTGGACATCACCGACCAGGTGGAGCGCGAACAGCGTCTGAGCGCTTCGGAAGAGAAGTTCGCCAGCCTGTTCCAGGTAAGCCCCGACCCGATCTGCGTGACCCGCCAGGACACCGGGCAATTTATCGAGATCAACCCCGCCTTCACTCACACCTTCGGTTGGGGCGCCGAGCAACTGATCGGCCGTACCGCAGAAGAAATCGGCTTGTGGGGCGAGTCCGTGCAGCGGGCGCAGCGCATCGAACGGGTTATCCGCGAACAAGCCTTGAGCAATGTAGCGGTGGTGGTCAACCACCGTCATGGCGAGGCGCTGACCTGCGTGATCTCAAGCCGCCTGATCACGGTAGACGACCAACCCTGCAGCGTGACCACCCTGCGCGATATCACCCAGCAGCAGCGGGCCGAAGCTGCGCTCAAGGCCAGCGAAGAGAAGTTCGCCAAGGCCTTTCACTCAAGCCCTGACGCAATCACCATCACCGAGTGCCAAAGCGGGCGTTACCTGGAAATCAACGACGGGTTCTGCCGGCTGACCGGTTACAGCGCCACCGAAGTGGTCGGCCGTACCGTATTCGAGATCGGTATCTGGGCCGATGCCAACCAGCGCAGCTCATTGCTGGCCGAGCTGCGTGAACACGGACGGGTGCATCACCGGGAGATGCTCGGGCGCAACAAGTGCGGCGAATTGCTGACGGTAGAGGTGTCGGTTGAGCCGATCATCCTCAACGAAGAAGAATGCCTGCTGATGACAGCCCGCGACGTCAGCCAACTGAAGAACGCCCAGGCGCAGATACGCCACCTGGCCTACCACGACCCACTGACCAATCTGCCCAACCGGGCCTTGCTGATGGACCGCCTGAGCCAGCAGATCGCCCTGCTCAAACGCCACCACCTGCGCGGTGCCCTGCTGTTTCTGGACCTGGACCACTTCAAGCATATCAACGACTCGCTGGGCCACCCTGTTGGCGACACCGTGCTGAAGATCATCACCGCGCGGCTGGAGGCCAGCGTGCGCCTGGAGGACACCGTGGCGCGCCTGGGCGGGGACGAGTTCGTGGTACTGCTCAGCGGGCTGGAGGGCAGCCGGGAAACCGTTGAAGAAAAGGTCCGGGAACTGGCCGACACCTTGCGCGAGCTGCTGGCCCAGCCCATGTCACTGGACGGCCAGCGGTTGCAGGTAACACCCAGCATCGGCGTGGCACTGATCCCGGACCACGGCACTACCCCGGCAGATTTGCTCAAGCGCGCCGACATCGCGCTGTACCGGGCCAAGGATTCGGGGCGCAATACCACACAGGTCTTCCAGGCCACCATGCAGAAGGCGGCCAGCGAGCGCCTGCGCATGGAAAACGACCTGCGCCTGGCACTGGCACGGGGCGAAATGGCGCTGCACTTTCAACCGCAGGTGGATGCCCGCGACAACCGCATCGTCGGCGCCGAAGTGTTGTTGCGCTGGCATCACCCACAGCTGGGCCATCAGCCGCCCAGCCAGTTCATTCAGGTGCTCGAAGAGAGCGGTCTGATCCTGGAGGTGGGCAACTGGATCCTCGACGAAGCCTGCGATGCCTGCGCGCGCATGTTGGCGGATGGCCTTATAGATGCCCGTGATTTCAGCCTGTGTGTCAACATCAGCCCCAGGCAGTTCCGCCAGAACGACTTCGTCGGGCGCGTTTTACGCAGCCTGAATGACTTCAAGGTGCCTAAACAGATACTGAAATTGGAGATCACCGAAGGCATTGTCATCCAGAACCTGGAGGACACCATCAACAAGATGCGTGAGCTGAAGGCTTATGGCGTCAGCTTCGCCATGGACGATTTCGGTACAGGCTATTCCTCACTGACTTACCTCAAGCGCCTGCCGGTGGATGCGCTGAAAATTGACCAGTCATTCGTGCGCGACGCGACCGTTGACCCCAACGATGCCGAGATCGTCCGCGCCATCGTGGCCATGGCGCGCAGCCTTGGCCTGGCGGTCATAGCCGAGGGCGTAGAGCTCAGCGAACAACTGGAATTTCTGGAGCAGCTGGGGTGCCACCTCTATCAGGGATACCTGTACAGCCGCCCCTTGCCGTTGGCAGAGTTCCGTCAGATGCTGCTGGAGGCGCCTGCTGTCTATTGACGCCTGCAACGCAAGAAAGGCACCCGAGGGTGCCTTTCTTGTCAGTAGCGCCTGTTAGTTCAGCGCTGGCTGTTCGCCATTGATCGGGATGCGCTTGGCCTTGGCTTCTTCAGGCACGATACGCAGCAGGTCGATGCTGAGCAGGCCGTTGGCAAGGCCCGCTGCCTTGACCTCGATGTGGTCGGCAAGCCTGAACGACAGCTTGAAGGCGCGCTGGGCAATACCTTGGTGCAGGTAGGTCACTTGGGCAGCACTGTTGTCGCGCTTGCCGCCAGTGACGGTGAGCACACCTTTCTCTACCTGAAGGTCAAGGTCTTCTTCCTGGAAGCCGGCGGCCGCAACCACAATGCGGTATTGGTCTTCGCCGTGCTTTTCCACGTTGTAGGGCGGGTAGCTGCTACCCGCATCGTTGCGCGCCGCCGACTCAAACAGGTCGTTGAAACGGTCGAAGCCCACGGAATGGCGGAACAGGGGAGCAAGGGAGAAAGCGGTGGTCATGGTCATAACTCCTGAGTTTTCAGCAAGTAGGTCATTACGCGACCCGACTTCGGCATCGCGTACTCAAGAGATAGGGCCTGGCAAACAGTTTTCAAGTGGAGCCTGTAAAAAATCTATTCTGCCCTGCGCCTCAAGCGACGCACGCATCCACCGGTTGCTGTTCGGCACCGATAAGCCGGCTAATGCGGGCGCAGTCGTCTTCACGGCGCAGCTCGGCAAACAGAACGACCGCTTCCGGGTAGCTGCGTGTAAGCATGGCCAGCCACTGTTTCATGCGCCCGGGTGCATAACGTGGCGACAGCTTGGCCTGCGCCTGGCGCCAGAACTCGCGTAGCAGCGGCAGCAGTTGCTCCCAGCTCATCGGTTGGTAATGCTGCCCGGCACGCGCTGCCGCAATCTGCAGCCCCAGGTCGGGTCGCGACACCAGGCCGCGGCCCAACATGATGTTTTCGGCACCACTGACCTCGCGGCAACGCCGCCAGTCATCCACCGTCCAGATCTCACCGTTGGCGAACACGGGCACCTTCACCACATCCTGCACGCGAGCTACCCATTCCCAATGCGCAGGCGGCTTGTAGCCCTCAACCTTGGTACGCGCGTGCACCACCAGGTGAGTCGAGCCGCCTTCGGCCAGCGCCATTGCGCACTCCAGCGCACCGTCCGGGCTGTCGAAGCCCAGCCGCATCTTGGCAGTGACGGGAATGTCTGCAGGTACCGCGCGGCGCACTTCACGCACGATGGCATGCAGCAACTCTGGTTCCTTGAGCAACACGGCACCGCCACGCGACTTGTTCACCGTCTTGGCTGGGCAGCCGAAGTTGAGGTCGATCACCGGCGCACCCAATTCGCAGGCCAATGCCGCGTTATCGGCCAGGCAGGCAGGGTCCGACCCCAGCAGTTGCACACGCATTGGCACCCCAGCGGCCGTGCGCGCTCCCTGGCGCAGCTCAGGCGCCAGTTTGTCGAAGGACGATGGCGGCAGCAGGCGGTCGCATACGCGTATGAATTCGGTGACGCACCAATCGATACCGCCAACGCGGGTAAGCACGTCGCGCAGGATGTTGTCGACCAGCCCCTCCATAGGGGCCAGGGCAATTTGCATGTGAGGGTCTCGATGGAAAAAGGCGGCAGTCTAGCAAATATCGCAGGCCATTCAGGCGCCGGTCAGCGCCGGGCCATAACCTTCCAGGAACTCAGCCGGCATGCGCCGGGGTTTGCCACTGGACAGCTCGATACAGGCAAACGTGGTCTGGGCTCGCAGCAAGGTCGTGCCATCCTGCGGACGCCATAGCTGAAAGCGGCGGGTCATGCGCAGGCGCTGGTCCCAATCGATGATCCACGTCGCCAGTTGCAGTGCATCATCCTCGTACGCTGCGGCCAGGTAATCGATTTCGTGGCGCACCACCGCCATCGCCCGGTCCAGGCGCCGATACTCGGCCAGATCCAGGCCCAGACGCTGGGAGTGGCGCCAGGCGCAGCGCTCCAGCCAGGTGACATACACCGCATTGTTGGCATGGCCGAGGCCATCGATGTCTTCGCTGCCAACATGCAGATCGATGATGAAGGGGGCAGGCAGGTCCCAACTCATGTTCAGTTCCCGGACGCAAAAAGGGAATTTAGCAGTGATCTGCAGGCGAATGTCCAGCGTTGTACCGGGCACACGCCTGGATCGCTGAGCTTGAATGCAAGCATTTTTCGAGGGCAAAAACAAAAGGCCCATTCAATATCCGAATGAGCCTTAAAAGTCCCGCAAAACGCGGGTAAACAT
>NZ_BCAV01000075.1:0-28412 GCF_001320125.1 Pseudomonas sp. NBRC 111119 | reverse complement strand
ACTTAAAGGCTGGGTACCCGATGACCGTCCATTGCACATCCCCCCGCGCCTCTGTAACAATCGCGAATAGTTATCGTTAGTTAGTGCATACGTTCCAGGGGGGACGCTGCTTGCCTGCTCAGAGCCCACACGCCGATCTGGTCGGTGCGTTGTACCGCGACCATCGCGGCTGGCTGCTCGCCTGGCTGCAACGCAGCATGGCCTGCCGGCAACGTGCCGAAGACCTCAGCCAGGACACTTTCGTGCGTTTGCTCGGCCGTGAGCAGCTGCAAACCCCGCGTGAGCCACGGGCGTTCTTGGCTGCGGTGGCCAAGGGCCTGATGTTCGATCACTTCCGCCGCGCTGCCTTGGAGCAAGCCTACCTGGCCGAGCTTGCGCAGCTGCCCCCTGCCGAACACCCCTCGCCCCAGGTGCAGCCCCTCATCCTCGAAGACCTCAAAGCCATCGACCGCCTGCTGGGCAAGCTGTCCAGCAAGGCCCGCGCAGCCTTCCTGCACAACCGCCTCGACGGCATGGGCCACGCCGAAATCGCCGAACGCCTCGGGGTATCGGTATCCCGGGTGCGCCAGTACATCGCCCAGGGCATGCGCCAGTGCTACGTGGCTCTGTATGGGGAGCCTACGTGAACAACGCACCGGTGTCGGCCAAGGTGCTGGAGGCCGCCATCGCCTGGAAGCTCAGCCTGGACGACATTGGCACAGCCCCGGATGAGCGCAGTGCCTTCATGCGTTGGCACGCCGCCAGCGATGAACATGCCCGTGCCTGGCGCCAACTTGCGGCCCTGGATACGCGCGTCAGCGCGGCCGCAGGCCCGGCACGCCAGGCCCTGCAGCAATCGCGGGCAGGTTTGCGCCAGCGTGTCAGCAAGCTTGGCGGGGGGCTGGCAGGCGTGTTCCTGCTCGGTTCCTTGCTGGCGTGGGTGGGCGCGCCCTCGCTGGCGCCGAGCTACTGGCTGGCAGACCAACGCACCGCCACCGGCGAGTTGCGTACCCTGCGCCTGGAAGACGGCACCCTGCTCAGCCTCAATACCCACACCGCCGTGGATATCAATTACCAGGGCCAGCAGCGGGTAATCGTGCTGCACCAGGGTGAAATCTCCATCGAGACCGGCCATGAAGACCCGCGCCCACTGCTGGTACGCACCGATGACGGCCGCCTGCGGCCACTGGGCACGCGTTTTCTGGTACGCCGGGAGGCCGAAGGCACGCGCCTGGAGGTGTTGCAGGCCTCGGTAGGCGCCCGGCCCTCCAACAGCGGTGATGAGCAGGTGCTGAGCGAGGGCCAGCAGGTGCTGATGAACGCCAATGGCCTGGGCCAGATCGGCGCCGTGGCGCCCGGCGCAGATGCTTGGACCCGCGGCATGCTGGTGGTGGAAGACATGCGCCTGGCCGATCTGCTGGCCACCCTGGGGCGCTACCGCAGCGGCTATCTGGGCGTGGACGACAAGGTCGCCGACCTGCGGGTAAGCGGCAGCTTCCCGCTGGCCGATACTGACCTGGCGCTGGAGTCGCTGGTACCCGCGCTGCCGGTCAAGATCGAGCGACATACCCATTGGTGGGTCAACGTCACACCCCGGTAAGTTGGCCAAGCATTGCACCGGCCCATTATTTTTTGCCCTACCCCTGTCACTTTTCAAACCTCGCCCGGCAAGGAAGCAGTTAGCACTTATCCGTCTAGGAGCCGCTGCATGTCCCGAGCTGTCGATCGTATCCTGCGCCCCAGCCTGATGGCCCTGGCCATCGCCGTGAGCGCGCCCCTGGCAAGCCCCGCCTTGCTGGCCGCCGAGCAGGCCACCACCCGTGCCTACGCGCTGCCGAGCGGCCCGCTGGCCGCCACCCTGAACCAGATCGCCAGCCAGGCCGGCATCGCCCTGGCCATCGACCCGGCGCTGGTCAGCGGCCGCAGGTCGGCACCGGTCAATGGCCAGTACAACGGCCTGGGCGCCCTGCAGGCCGCCCTGCAAGGCAGTGGTCTGCAGTTGCAGCAGAGCAGCGTGGGCAGCTACAGCCTGGTAGCGGTTGCACAGGGCAGCCTGGCCCTGCCGGCCACCACCGTGGATGCCGCCAGCGTCAGCGAAAATGCCTGGGGCCCGGTGGAAGGCTACGTGGCAAAACGCACCGCGGCAGGCACCAAGACCGATACCGCACTGGTCGAGGTGCCCCGCTCCATCTCTGTGGCCACCCGTGAGCAAATGAAAGACCGTGGCGTTCACAGCCTGGATGACGCGGTGCGTTACATGCCGGGCATCGTCTCCGCGAGCTTTGGCAGCGACACCCGCTATGACTGGATGCTCGTGCGCGGCTTCGAACCCACCCAGTTCCTCGACGGCCTGCCACTGCCGCGGGGCGTGTATGCCAACCCAAAGGCCGAAACCTGGAACCTCGACCGCCTGGCCCTGCTGCGCGGCCCGGCCTCATCGCTGTATGGCCAGACCCCGCCCGGTGGCCTGCTGGACATGGTCAGCCGTCGCCCGCAGGCCGAGAGCAGTCATGAAATCGAGTTGCAGTATGGCAGCGACAACCATCGCCAGATCAACTTTGCCAGCACGGGCAAGATCGACGACCAGGGGCAATGGCTGTACGGCATCAGCGGTGTGGTTCGTGATGGCGGTACGCCCATCGACCATATCGACGACAAGCGCTACAACATTGCGCCCAGCCTGACCTGGAACATCGACGAAGACACCTCGCTGACCCTGCTCAGCCAGTTCACCCGCGACGATACCGGTGCCACCAGCCAGTTCCGGCCCGTACAAGGCACCAAGATCGACATGCCGTTCGGCAAGGTGTCGCACCACAAGAACCTGGGCGACCCGGACTACGAATACTACGACCGCACTTACTACGCGCTGGGCTATGCCTTCGAGCACCGGTTGAATGACGTGTGGCAGTTCCGCCAGAACGTGCGCTACACCAAGTCCGACCTGGCGTTCCAGACCATTACCCCTGGTAGCTACAGCAGCAACAATCCGCCGGTGAGCGACGATGGCACCGTTCGGCGCACGTCCACCAACACCGATGAAGACATCAGCCAATTTGCGGTGGACAGCAATTTCCAGGGGGACTTCAACACCGGCGCCCTCAGCCATACCCTGCTGATAGGCCTGGACCACCAGCGAATCAATACCAACTACCTGTCGATCTACGACTTCGACGTGCCGGACAGCAACGTCAGCAACCCGGTATATGGCTTGCCCATCACCCGTCCACCCCGCTCCACGGCGTTCTACGACTACAACCAGAAAACCCGGCAAACCGGTGTGTACCTGCAGGATCAGATGGCACTGGACAACTGGCGCCTGACCCTGGGTGGTCGCGAGGACTGGGTGCACACGGGCACCAAGTTCTTCAATAAAGGCGATGCCACCCATACCCAGCGGGACCAGCAGTTCAGCGGCAACGCTGCGCTCAGCTACGTGTTCGACTCAGGCTTCGTGCCTTACCTGTCCTACGCCGAGTCCTTCCAGCCCACCCTCAACGCAACGGCATCACCTACCGAGTCGTTCAAGCCCACCGAAGGCAAGCAATGGGAACTGGGGGTGAAGTATCAGCCGCCAGGGTCCAGCACCCTGCTTTCTGCGGCGGTATACGACCTGACCCAGAAGAACGTATCGGTAACCAACACGGTTGGCGGGATCCCCATCACCAGCCAGACTGGCGAAGTGAAGGTGCGTGGCCTGGAACTGGAAGCGGTGTCGGATATAAACGAAAACCTCAAAGTGATCGCCTCTTACACACTGGCCAAGTCGGACGTTCAAAAGGGCGACTACAAGGGTAACCGCCTGCAGCGCATGCCTAACCAGCAGGCTTCGGTATGGGGCGACTACACCTGGCATGCAGGGGTACTGGATGGCTTCGGCATCGGTTTGGGCGCGCGCTACACCGGCAACACCTACGGCGACCAGGCCAACACCTACCTGGGCAAGGCGGATGCCTACACCGTGTTCGACGCCTCCGTGCATTACAACCTGGGCCGCCTTGCCAACAGCCTCAAAGGTGCGTCGGTTGCGGTCAATGCCACCAACCTGTTCAACAAGGACTACCTGTCCACCTGCGACAGCTACTACTGCTACTACGGTGACGAACGCAGCGTGGTGGCCAGCGCTTCCTACCAGTTCTGAGTAACGGGGCGGCCGCGTTGCGGCCTCCCAGCTTGAACGCCCCAACCGGTACCCCGATGAAAAGCCCAACCATCCGCCGCTGGTCGACGGTTCATACTTACAGCAGCCTGGTCTGCACGGTGTTCCTGCTGTTGCTGGCCATTACCGGCCTGCCGCTGATCTTCCACCACGAACTGGAACACCTGCTGGGCGATGCGCCCGAGCTGCGCCAGATGGCTGCGGGTACTGCACACCTGGACCTGCAGCAACTGGTGCTCAAGGCAGAACAGCACCGCCCGGGTGACGTCGTGCAGTACTTCGGCTTCGATGCCGACGAACCCGACGGTGTGGTTGCCATCACCGCCGCCACGGCCGGCACCGAGCCCAACGCCTCCCACACCTTCATGCTCGACGCCCGCACCGGCGAGGCCGTGGCCATGCCCGCCGCCAATGGCGGGTTCATGATGGTCATGCTGCGCCTGCACGTGGACATGTTCGCCGGGCTGCCGGGCAAGCTGCTACTCGCTTTCATGGGTGTGCTGTTCATCGTGGCGATCGTCTCCGGCACCGTGCTGTACGCACCGTTCATGCGCCGGCTGCCCTTTGCGGCAGTACGCCGGGACAAATCCACCCGGCTGCGCTGGCTCGACCTGCACAACCTGATTGGCATCGTCACGTTGACCTGGGCCTTGGTGGTCGGGGTAACGGGTGTGATCAGCGCACTGTCCGACCTGGTGATCGCCGCCTGGCGCAACGACAGCCTGGTGACCATGGTGGCGCCTTACCGTGATGCCCCGCCGCTGACCGAGCGGGCGCCGGCCAGTCACCTGCTGCACATCGCCGAGCAGGCTGCACCCGGCATGCAGGCAGACTTCATCGCCTTCCCGGGTACGCGCTTTTCCAGCGAGCACCACTACGCCGTGTTCATGAAGGGTGCCAGCCATCTGACGTCGCACCTGCTCACCCCGGTCCTGATCGACGCCCGCAACCTAACGGTGACCGCCGTTGGTGAGCGCCCCTGGTACATGGATGCCATGGGGCTCTCGCAGCCGCTGCACTTCGGCGATTACGGCGGGCGGCCCATGCAGGTGTTGTGGGCGGTACTCGATACCCTGACCATCGTGGTACTGCTCAGTGGCCTGTACCTATGGTGGGGCAAGCAGCGCAGAGCGCGGGAGCAAAAACCATGAGCCACAGCTCACGCAGTACGTGGCGTATCTTCGCCTGGCCAGGGCTGATCGCGGTGCTTGGCGCGGCGGGGCTGTTCGCCGCGCTGCTCGGCGACGGCGTATGGGACATGCTGGCCTGGCTGGGCCTTGGCCTGCCAGCGGTACTGGGGGTATACGGCCTTGGCAAACGTTGAGGTAGCCGGGTAACGCGCCTGAGCCTGCCAGGCCCACCAGGCTATGGCGCCACCCCACAGAGTGCTGCCCATGAGCCTGCAACAATTCATCGCCTACGACCAGCAGTTGGCCGACCTGCTCGCCCCGCTACCCCAACCCGACACCCGCTTGCCCTGGCTGGAGGCCCGCCAGCGTTACTTTGCCGACCTCGCCGCCTATTGGCTGGACACCGGCGCCACCCCCTCAACACGCCAAGCCAGGCTGGCCGCCGTGCTACGCGCCCAGCTACTGGCGCAGATCAACCTGCGCATCGGCGACCATACCCTGGGTTCGAACCACGCCGAGTTGATGAAAACCTGCATCGAGTTGCCGCTGCCGTGGCAGCGCCAGCACCTGCCCAGCCCCACGCGGCCACAGGTTTACCGGCCCATGCTGGATATCAGCGCCCCTAACTGGCGTGGCTACCTGCCCGGCACCTTCATCATCATCGAAGGTGGCCCTGAAGGGCGCATGCCAGACCCGGCCCAACCCAGTGAATATGCGCTGCTGTGCAGTTTGTCCCACGGCATCGAGGCGTTCGATGACCTGGCGGAGTTGCATGTGGAGCTGTGCGAACGGCTGGATGACCCACTGCAGAGCCAACCGCTGTTGCGTCATCTGCCTGATGAGCAAACGCGCGACCTGGCGCGCAACGCCGAGCGCCTGCGCTACGAGTGGTTCAACGACGACCTGGTGCAGCACCAGGCCCAAGTGCTGATAGATGGCCAGCGTGTACGCCTGACCCACGTATGGGAGGCAGCCGTGCCAGCGGGCCAGGTGAACTGGCCCGAGTTGGCCGAGCACCTGGAACACGCTGCCGACCTGCTACCCCTGGCGGGCAGCCCGCCCGCCCTGCATACCCGCTATGGCCTGTTGCTGGAACGCAATTCTCCGGCCTGGCTGAAGAACGCCTCGCCACAAGCCCTCACCCATGTGATGCAGACCATGCAGGAACTGGTCATTGCCATCGACCGCGCCGCCGCCCCTGGCATCCTCAGCCACGAGCAGTTTCTGGACCAGAACAGCCTGAGCGCCTGGACCCGTGAGCGCCTGCGCGCGGCCCTGCGCCAGCGCCACCAGTTCGACGCCGATCCGCTCGAGCTGTATGTCAGCGTAACCATGGCCCGGCAGCGTGGCCCCGTACTGCACCCAGGCCTTGCCACAGGCTACATCCCGGCGGCAAGCCGCCCACAGGTCGGCGACACCATCGAACTGGTGGGCAAAACCTACCGCCTCGACCAACTGGCAGCAATCAATATTGCCTGGCTGGACATCGACTACTGGCTTACTGCACGCGTACACCGCGAGGACAACAGCGCCGTCCCACAGGTTACCCCCGCGCAGATCAAGCAACTGGTCCGCGACCTGAATGTGGGCGAAACCTACAGCCGGTACTTGCGCGCCCACCTCCTGGACTCATCCGATGCACAGTGGCGTCAACAGCAATACATTGCGATCAGCACGGCACGCATGCAGGCCGAGGCAGCGAAGGCCCGTTACGCCGGGCATTATCTTGAAGATGTGTTCGAACGGGGCTACGCCTGGAGCAGGGCCGTCATCGATCACCCGGACAGCGAACAGCGGCACAGTCACGGCCACCGGTTGAGTGTTCGTCAATGCCTGATCGACGGTCACACAGTCATGGGCGTCGTGTTGATCACACCGGATACCCCTGGCCTGCAGCGGTTCCTGGTGTACACCCCCGACGCACCGGACCGACGGGCCTGGCGCGAGTACCGTAACGCTCGCCACCTGCTGCGCACATTGCGCACTCAGCCCCTGTTGCGTGACTACCTAAAGGAGCGCCTGCCACTGGCAGACCATGCGCAGCTGGAACGGGGCCTGCTGAAAGGCCGCATGGGGCCAAGAATCGCCACGCCAGCCATCACTGGCGATTTTCAGCAGGCCCGCTACCTGGCCGAAGTGCGGGCAGCACTCGCCATGGTGGATGCCAGCACCAATACCAAGCTGGAGCTGCTTGGCGAGTTCAGCCTTCATGCCCTGTGGGTGCTGCTCGACCTGGTTAGCCTGGTACTGCCAAACCGGGCGCTGACACCACTGTCATTCGGCCGTGCAGTGATCTCTGTTCTGGACATGACCCAGGCCTACAAGCAGGAAGATCGTGTGGGTGTACTGAAGCATCTGGTAGAAGCCTTTACCCATGTCAACGACGGTATAAACAGCATCGGTGGCTCCACCGTAGTGCGCAGGGCGATCAGGGGCATGCCGCCGACGCCGCCTGTGCTGTTACCGCCTGCGCTGGCACTGCGGGTAGACACCCAGAAGCTGCATTACCGGGTAGACGGTATTCACAAGGAAGGCATCTACGAACAGAAATCCCCCTATCCTGGGGTCACCTTCTACTTCATCAAGGACTCGGCAGGCCGCACGTATCAGGTCGCCTTCGACGGCTATCGCTGGCGAGTGGTCGACCCTCGCCAGCCCGACGCGTACACCAAGGTGCCGGTAAAGCGCCGCAAGGACGGTGAGTGGGTGGTGGATTCGCCCGTGCTCTGGTACGACGGCCTGCCTGACCTGGGAGCGCTGCTGGACGGCTGTCGCCTGGCCGAAGTGCCACTCGGCACCCCTGCGGGTACCCCGGGCCTGTACCTCAGCACCGGCCAGCTCTATCTGCTGGCAGGGGGGCACGCCTTGCCCGTGCGCAGGCACCTGCTGGTGGATCACTACCACCTGCAATTGGGAAGCGCCTCGGCGGCCGCCGTTTACGCCTGGGCCATCCTGCGCTGGCAGGGCCAGCAGTGGCGTATGCGTGTGCGCCAGGCCGGGCGCAGCAGCGCCTGGCTGGCGCTACCGCAGAGCTACGCGGTCAGCGTGGGCAGCAGTTGATCCAGGCGTTGGTACAGGGCGCTGCTGCTGGGCCAGTTGCGCAGCAGCCGCGCACGGTCGCGGGCATAGGCCGGGGCAAAACTCAGCTGGGTCGCATGCTGGGTCATGGCATCCAGGTCGATCAGCGACCATTGGCCGCCCTGCCAGAACAGGTTATGGCCCTTGAAGTCGCCATGGCTGATGCGCTCGGCGATCAGCCGCTGCATCAGCTGTACCAGCGCCTGAACCTGCTCTTCAGGGGCCTGCCCCGTTTCAACGTGCGGCGCGAAGCAGGCGCTGAGGTCTGGCCCGTCTATGTATTCGGTCACCAGGTAGGCCGTAGTGCGCAAGCCCATCACCCGCTGCTCCAGTACCGCCAGGGGGCGCGGCGTGGCGATATCCAGAAAACGCAGGCGGTGCCCTTCGATCCATGAATGCCAGGCCCGGCTCGGGCGCCAGAACCGCTTGAACCAGTGCGCGGTGTTCTTGATGTTGTAGCGTTTAAGTACCAATGGGCGGCCATTGACCTCGATGCGCGCCACACTGGCCGCGCCGCCGGTCTTGTACAGGTGCCCTTGCTCGATCAGTGCATCGGCCTGTTCAAGCACCGGCAGCATGGCCTGGGCCTCGCTGCGCACCACGGCGCGCAGGCCAGACAGGCTGCGCTGCACACTGAACAGGCTGCATTCGCGGCCGGCTTTTTCCAGGTAGTCCTTCTGGCGCCAGGCGCGCACCTTGTCTACCTGCTTCTGCAAGGCTTCCAGGGGGAGTGCATGTTCGGCATTGGCCAGCAGGTAATGCACCAGCAGCTCCTCGATGAAGGGCTCTAGGCGCTTGGGCAACTGGGCAAAGAACACCCCGAGGTTTTCCAGCACCCGAGGCCGCGAGAGCTGCTGACCGGGCGTTTCGGCCTTGATGCCAGCACCGTCGATCAGGTACAGCTTGCCGCCGTGGCGCAGCAGGTTGTCCAGGTGCAGGTCTTCCTGCCACAAGCCCTGCCGGTGCATGTGTGCCACGGCGGTCAGCGCTTCGCCCAACACGGCCTGTTGTTCGTCGGCCAGTGCAGGCAGTTGTTCCACGCCAGCCCAGGCATCAGCCAGGCTCTGTGCGCCATCGAGAAACTCGAACAGCAACCAGCCGCCTTCACCTTCCACCAGGCCGTCAGCCAGCAGCTTCGGTGTCGTCAGGCCTTGCTCGGCCAGCAGTTTCACCCCTTGCAGCTCACGCTGGAACTGGCGTGCGGCGTTGCTGCCTACCAGCAGCTTGGCCAGCACCGGAATGCCCCGCCAGATACCCGCGCCTACGTAACGCTGGCCTGGCAGCACACGCAGCAGGCTCAGCAACTGCAAATCGGCACCACCGGCAGCATCTGCCAGGGTCAGGCTCAGGGGCAGCGACGGGTGGCGACCTGCCGCTTTCAGTTCAGACAGGTGCATCAGCGTGCCTCTTTGTGATGGCGGCGTTGCATCAACCGTTGCAGCCAAGTGTCGACCAGCGTGCTGCCTGCAGGCTGCGCCAGGTAGGCCGCCAGCAGCGTGCGCACGTCGTGCTCACCCCACACCGGCGCCCGGCGCAGCAATGGCTCCAGGTCGCGCAGGCGGTCACGCATGCCGAACAGCAACGGCCGGGTTTTTTCCAGGTCGATCAGCTGTGCGTCCCAGCCTTCCCGGCGCTGGCGCAGGAAGATGTGCTTGGGATAAAAGCACCCATGCACCTGGCCGGCGCCGTGCAGCGTACGCGCCAACTGGCCGCACGCTATCAGCATGCCGTCGCGCGCAGCGGCGCCCAGCTGCGCCCACTGCGCCAGTTGGCTGTCTAAGTCGCTCCAGTCGTCCAGCGCACGGGTCATCAGCACCGCCCGGTGCTGGCCAGCCTGTTTGCGTTCGCCGTAGAACACCGCCTGCAGGGCCGGTATGTGCAGTTTCTGGTAACGCACGATGTTGCGAAATTCGCGGGCGAAGGTGGGTTCGCCGAACGGCCGGTGCAGGGTGCGCGTCAGGTAGTCGCTTTGCCGCTTGAGGTAGTAACCCTTGCCCTCAAGCTCCAGGCGGAACACGCTGCTCCAGCCACCACGGCCGGTATTGGGCTCGTCCACCGCGTCCAGTTGCAACGCCCACAGCGCCTCGAAATCGTCCAGGCCATGGCGTTTGAGCAGCGCCCTGTCGTCGCTGGCCACGTAGTCGGTCATTCCCTTCCCTCGAAAAAGCCCAGTACCTGGCGGATACGCTTCTTGTCCCGGTCGTTCAGCCGGTTGCGCTCACGGTACTGCAGGTAGAAGCGCAGGCGCTGGGTGGCAGACAAGTGATACTTGGCCACTTTGTCCAGGCAGGCCAGGTCCTTGATCAACCGGTGACGCCACATGAATCCCCGCCAGAAGTCGCCAGTGGGGCAGTCGATGAAGAACACCGTGCCCTGGTCGTCGACCAGCAGGTTGCGCCATTTCAGGTCGTTGTGGGCAAAGCGGTGCTCATGCATGACCCGGGTGTGGCGGGCCAGCTGGCGGCTGATATGGTCGACCCACGCGCGGTCGGCCAGGCGCGCATCATGGCGCTCGGCCAAGGCCGACAAGTCTTCGGTGTTGGGCAGCTCGCGGGTAATCATGGCACCGCGGCCAAAGGCCAGGCCGTTGCGCTCAAGCCCCCAGGCCACTACTTCAGCCGTGGGAATGCCCCATTTGTCGAACTGCTTGAGATTCTGCCATTCGGCCTTGATACGCGGCCGGCCCAGATAACGGCGCATGTGCTTGCCGGCACCGGTGTAGCGTTTGACGTAGTAGTTGACCCCGTCACGCTCGATCCGCACCACCTCGCTGAGCGGGTCGCGGGTAAGGCGCTCGCCCTGGATGGCAAACACCGCATCGAGGCTGCCGAAGTCCGCCGCCAGATGTTGATAACCTGGCGCCAGTGTCCAACTCGCCATCAGAGTGCATCCCCATAGCGTTGCTTACGGTCGTAGAGTTTCTGCGCCTTGCGTTCCAGCCAGGCCAGCAGCGCGGCCTCGTCCCGCAGCACCTCGCGCAACGGGCGCTGGAAGTACGCGCGCAAAAAGCGCAGCTTGTCGCGGGCGGTCAGGCCAATGTCCAGGGCCGAGAAATACAAGGCGGCCAGGTCTTTGTCGCGCCAGCGCCGGCTGATTTTCGCCCGTGTCTGCGCACGGTGCAGGTCGATCACCGACAGTTTGAAGCCATCCGCCGTCACCGGCCGGTCTGTGTGCAGCAGGAAATGGCAGATGTAGCAGTCACGGTGGTTCACCCCGGCGCGGTGCATGCCACCGGTCATCTCGGCCACCCGTGCAATCAGCGCATGCTTCAGGCGCGGCTGAGGCGGTTGCTTCACCCAGTCGAGGCTGAAGTCTTCCAGGCTGATGGTGGGCGCCAGTTCTTCGGTGATGATGAACGAGTGCTGCGTGGCCGGGTTACTGCCGCGCTCACCGTAGGCAACGGCGGTCATGGTCGGTACACCCACTTCATGCAGGCGCTGGATGGCTCGCCATTCCTGGCCTGCACCGAGCACCGGCAGCTTGGCCGTGAGCAGGTTCTTGGCAATCTCACCCCAGCCGATGCCGCGGTGAATCTTGACGAAAAAGCCTTCGCCAGCCACCTCGGTACGCAGCGTGCGACGCCCTTCCAGCTCCCGGTACACCTCGCCCTGCAAGGCTTCCACGGCGTCGAAGGCATCACGCCCGGCCCACAGGCTTTTGAAGGGTTCGGCCAGTATCAGCTTCATACGCCCTCCTGCCCCAGGATCACGTCGGCAGCGTGCTGCGGCATGCTGTACAGGTCGGCGGTATCAGCGAAGCGCAGGCCGTTGCGCGACCAGTCGGCGCGGGCCTGTGGGTCTTCAAGCATGCGCTGCAGGTAGCCGTTGAGCTGCTCTTGATGGAGCGGCTCGTCCAGTACCAGGCCACACTCGGCCTCGGCAATGTAATGCGCGTAGCCGCACACCTTGGACACCAGCACCGGCAAGCCTGCCACCAGCGCTTCGAGCAACACCGTGCCGGTGTTCTCGTTGTAGGCCGGGTGGATCAACAGGTCGGCACCCAACAGGAACCGCGGGATGTCGCTGCGCCCTTTCAGGAACTGCACCTGGTCACCCAGGCCCAGGGTTGCGCTCTGCAGCTGGAACACCTTGGGGTCATCCTGGCCGATCACCATCAGGCGGGTGCGCTTGCGCAAGGCCGAAGGCAGCGCAGCCAGCGCCTTCAGGCTACGGTCCACACCTTTGGTCTTGAAGCCGGAGCCAATCTGCACCAGCAGCAGTTCGTCATCTGCCAGGTTGAATTCCTTGCGGAAACCCGCGCGAATCTCGGCGGCGTTCGCCGGGGCCCGGCGGTCCTGAGAAATGCCCGGCGGCAGCAGGTGAAAACGCTCCACCGGGGTGCCGTAATGCTTGATGAACAGCGGTTGCTGCACTTCGGAGATCATCAGCACCTCGGTGCTGGCGTGCTTGTCGAACACGGCCCGCTCGTACTCGGCAAAGTGCCGGTAACGGCCCCAGCGGCGGTACAGGCCACCGCGCAGGGTCTGGGCCTTGTCTTCAAAGCAGCCATCGGCGGCATAGTAAACGTCCAGCCCCGGCATCTTGTTGAAGCCGATCAGGCGGTCGACCGGGCGCTTGGCCAGGTCGGCCTGCATCCAGGCGGTGAGCTTTTCGTTGCGGCGGTGGTTGAAGATCGCCTTGACCGGCGCCACCAGCACTTCGAAACCTGCGGGGATGTCGCCCTCCCAGATCAGCGTGTACACACGGATCTGGTGGCCGCGCCGTTGGCACTCCAGGGCGATGCGCATGAAGTCGCGCTGCAGCCCACCGAAGGGGAAGTATTTGTAAAGCACGAAAGCCAGTTGCATCAACGGACATCCTCAGCCAGCAGCAGCGCGCTCAAGCGGCTCGCCACATGCTCGGGATTCAGGCGAGTGAAGCACAGCGGCCACTCGCGGTTCGGATCGTACCGGCGCAGGTCTTCGGCGCTCGGTTTGTAGGTGCATTTTTTTTGCAGGCAGGGCGCGCACGGCCAGTCACTGGCCTGGTGCACCTGGGTCCGCCCGTAGGCCCCGGTAAGGCCGGGGTTGGTTGGGCCAAACAGCGACAAGGTCGGCACATCGAGCGCTGCGGCCAGGTGGCCCAGGCCGGTATCGACCGCGACGCAAGCCTTGGCAGCGGCAAGCACGCGGGCCACGCCTGCCAGGTTCAACTTGGGCAGCACCTGGCAGTTGTTCAAGCCCTGGGCGATGCGCTCGGCCCGGGCCTTTTCCGCCGGGTTGCCCCAGGGCAAGCGCACTTCCAGCCGGCGACGGCCCATGCGCTCGGCAAGCTCGCGCCAATAGGCTTCGGGCCAATGCTTGGTGGCCCAGGTGGTGCCATGCAGAAACACCACATAGGGTGCAGCCGGTGGCAGTTGCAGGCGGTCGAGGTCCAGGCCGTATTGGCCGATCCCTTCCGGCAGGTCATAGGCCAGGGCCATGGCGAATAACTGGCGAACACGCTCCACGGCATGCTGGCCGACGGCAACCGACAGGCGCCGGTCGTAGAAGCGGCTGGCCCAGCCTTCACGGGCGGAATAGCGGTCCAGCCCGGCGATGGGCGCCTTGACATAGCGGGTAAGCCAGGCCGACTTGACCAAGCCCTGGGCATCGATCACCAAGTCGTATTTGCGCGCGCGCAGGCGCTGCTTGAACGCCTTCCATTCGCCGCTGCGCAGCGTCTGCCACAGGTTCTTGCGCCAGCGGCGGATTGCCACCGGGATTATCTGGTCCACGGCCGGGTGCCAGCTGGGGATTTCGGCAAAGCCTTCTTCCACCACCCAGTCGAAGCGGATGCCGGGTATGGCGTGGGCCGCATCGGTGAGCGCCGGCAGGGTATGGATCACATCACCCAGCGACGAGGTCTTGATGATCAGTACCCGCACTTATTCGACCTCGACCACAGCATCGATCAACCCCGGGCCACTCAGGCTGTGCAAGGCCGCGATGACGCTGCCTGGCTGCAGCAGGCGCAGGCAGTTGTAGTGGCCAAACCGGCAGGTGCGGTCGAAACACGGGCTGCACTCGATGCCGGTGCGCACCACTTCCACCTGTTCGGCCAGCGGCGGTGTGAAGCCAGGCGATGTCGAACCGTACACCGCCACCAGCGGGCGGTTGAGGGCAGCTGCCACGTGCATCAGGCCAGAATCGTTGGACACCACGGCCTGGGCACAGGACATCAGGTCGATGGCCTCGGCCAGGGAGGTTTCACCGGCCAGGTTGCACGACTCTTCACGCAAGCCAGGGATTAGCCGGTCACGGATCTGCTCACCCACCGGGTGGTCGTTTTTCGAGCCGAACAGCCATACCTGCCAGCCCTGGCGGATCATCGCGTCGGCGACTGCAGCGTAATGCTCGGCAGGCCAGCGTTTGGCCTCGCCAAACTCGGCACCTGGGCACAGTGCGAGCACCGGGCGGTCCAGCTCCAGCCCGAACTTGGCCAGGGCAGCGTCGCGGCTCTGGGCTTCGATCTGCAAGCTGGGGCGCGGGTAAGGTTGCGGCAGCGCTGCCCCCGGCGCGTAGGCCAGGGCCATGAAACGCTCGATCATCAGCGGGTAGCGGGCCTTGTCCAGCTTGCGCACATCATTCAGCAGGCCAAAGCGCATCTCGCCGCGCCAGCCGGTGCGCTTAGGGATACCGGCAAAGAACGGCACCAGCGCCGACTTGAGCGAATTAGGCAACAGGATGGCCTGGTCGTACTGACCGGCCAATGACTTGCCAATGCGCCGGCGGGTGGCCAGTTCCAGCGCACCATGGCCAAGCGGGAAGCTAAGCGCCTGCCGCACCTCGGGCATGCGCTCGAGGATAGGCCGGCTCCACTCGGGGGCGAGCACATCGATCATGCAGTCGGGGTGCTGCTGTTTCAGGCACTGGAACAGGGTCTGCGCCATTACCATGTCGCCGACCCAGCTGGGGCCAATGATCAGTATTCTCATGCTTAGTCCAGAAACACTCGGGGAGGCTGCAGGCTGCGGTAAGCCTGGCCTCCCCTCTTTATATTCAGGCTATGTGGCGGACAGTGTACCACCCACGTGGGCCATTCGCGGGCAAGCCCGCCTACAGGCGATAGGCCCTTCACGTAAGGCCCAGCTCACCCCATATACGCCGTACCTCACGGCGTTCATCGGCAAACTGCGCCGCGTCGATCACCCCGGCCTGCTTCTGCAATGCCTGGCGGTGCGAGGCCGAGCGGAACGCCTTGTACACTTCACGCAACAACGCCGCGTCGCTGGCCGGCATCAGGTTCGCCTGCTCCAGCTCTTCCAGGATGCGGATGTTATCGGTCCATCGCAGTATGGCCGCGTGGTCGTGCGACCAGGCCAAAGCGGCGTATTGCACCATAAATTCGATATCGACGATACCGCCCGCATCTTGCTTGATGTCAAAGGCCATGCCGGCATCGAAGGCATTGGCCGCCGTGCCGGCGGCGGTTGCCTTGGTGCCCAGGTTGTCACGCATCTTGGCGCGCATTTCACTCACGTCGATGCGCAGCTTTTCCAGGTCCCGAGGCTGGCCCAGTACCTGGGCACGTACGCCCTCGAAGGCCGCGCCTACCTGCGGGCAACCCACCAGCACCCGGGCGCGTACCAGGGCCTGGTGTTCCCAGGTCCAGGCTTCGTTCTGCTGGTAGCGCTCGAACGCCCCCAGCGAGCTGACCAGCAGCCCGGATGCGCCAGAAGGCCGCAGGCGCATGTCCACGTCATACAGCTGCCCCGAGTTGGTCTGGGTGGTCAGCAGGTGAATGATGCGCTGGCCCAGGCGGGTGAAGAACTGCGCGCTGTCGATAGGTTTGGCGCCGTCGGTTTCCGCCTGCGGGTCACCGTCGTGGATGAACACCAGGTCAAGGTCCGAGCCATGACCCAGCTCCAGGCCGCCGACCTTGCCGTAACCAATGATGATGAAGCCCGGGTCGCAGGGGCTGCCGTCGCTGCGCACGGGCTGGCCGTGGCGGGCCACAGTCTGGCGCCAGGCCAGGGCCAGCACCTGGTCGAGGATCGCTTCGGCCAGCCAGGTAAGGTAGTCGCTGACCTTCATCAGCGGCAGGTTGCCGCTGATTTCCGAGGCTGCCACGCGCAGGCTGTGGGCCAGCTTGAAGTGGCGCAAAGCCTCCATCTGCTGCTCCAGGTCGTCCTCGGGGATCCGGGTCAGCCTTTCACGCAGCTCGCTGGCCAGCTCCGGCGCCAACGGCGGGCTGAACAGGCGCCCTTCGTTGAGCAGCTCATCGAGCAGCAACGGGTAGCGGGCAATCTGCTCGGCAATCCACGGGCTGGCCGCACACAGCGTCAACAGCCGCCGCAACGCCCCGGGGTTTTCCGTCAACAGCACCAGGTAGGCCGAACGCCGCGCCACGGCTTCGACCAGCGGCAACACCCGCTCCAGCACCAGGTCGGGGTTTTCGTGTTCGATGGCCTGGGCCAGCAGACGCGGGATGAAAGCATCCAGACGCTCGCGCCCGATACGCTGCATCGAGCGCAACTGCGGGCTGGAGCGCAGCGCCGCCAGGCGGCGCAAGGCTTCAACGGGTTGCCGGAAGCCGGCGTCTTCAAGCTGGCGACCCGCTGCTTCCTCGTCCTGGGCCTGCTCCCACAGCGGCGACCACTCGCCGCCCACCACCAGCTCGCTTTCACCGTCCTCGTCATCCGGGTCGGCGATCACCTGCCGGAAGTGCCAGTCGATACGGCCCCGCCAGTGGCTGAGTTGGGCCTGGAAGCCCTGCCAGTCAGCAAACCCGAGCATGTAGGCAACCCGTGCCTGGTCGGTGTCGCTTTCGGGCAGCATCTGCGTCTGGCGGTCGGCAATGGCCTGGATGGCATGCTCGGTATAGCGCAGAAACGCATACCCCTCGCGCAGCTCCGCCACCACCGCGGGCGGCAGGTAGCCCTGCCCCTCCAGCGTTGCCAGCACCTTGAGCAGCGGCCGCTGTTGCAGGCTCAGGTCCCGCCCGCCATGGATCAGCTGGAAGGCCTGGGCAATGAATTCAACCTCGCGGATACCACCCGCACCCAGCTTGATGTTGTCGGCCATGCCCTTGCGCCGCACTTCCTGCTGGATCAACTGCTTCATGGTGCGCAGGGCTTCGATTGCCGAAAAATCCAGGTACCGGCGGTACACGAACGGGCGCAGCATGTCTTGCAACTGCGCACCGGCTGCTTGGTCCCCGGCCACCACCCGCGCCTTGATCATGGCATAGCGTTCCCAGTCGCGGCCCTGGTCCTGGTAGTACTGCTCCAGCGCATTGAAACTGAGCACCAGTGCGCCAGACGAGCCATAGGGGCGCAGGCGCATGTCGACGCGGAACACGAAGCCGTCGACGGTGACAGGGTCCAGCGCCTTGATCAGGCGCTGCCCCAGGCGGGTGAAGAATTCCTGGTTATCCAGCGAACGCTTCACGCCTTCGGTTTCGCCACCCTCCGGGAAGGCGAAAATCAGGTCGATGTCCGACGACAGGTTCAGCTCGCCGGCCCCCAGCTTGCCCATGCCCAGCACCACCATGTGCTGCGGTTGGCCACTGCGGTTACCCATGGGCGTGCCGAACTGCTGGCAGTGGCGCGGGTACAGCCACTGGTACGCTTCATCGATGGCGGCATCGGCCAGGTCGGACAGGTCGCGGCAGGTCTCAGCCAGGTCGGCTTGGCGGGTGATGTCCCGCCAGATGATCCGCAGTTGCTGGCGGTTGCGCTCACGGCGCAGGTTACGCGCCAGTTCTTCTTCTGTTTGTGCCGCCTGGGCTACCTCGGCGACCTGGGCACGCAGCTCGCCGGGCGCGTGGCGCCGGTCCAGCGCGCCCGCAGCCAGCAGGCCGAAGAGCATGGCAGGGTCACGCTGGGCCAGGCCGAGCACGAAATCGCTGGCGGCGGCCACCTGATCGAACTGCTGGCGGTGCAACGGGCTCCAGAGGTTCAGGTCCAGGCCGGGGTGGGCAGCCACGGCATCTTGCAAAAACTGCCCATTGCGCGTGGCCAGTGGCTGCAGGGCAGGTGGCAGATCGGAGGGCAAAGGTAGGCGCATGGTCTATCCTTGATCGGCGTGAAAAGGGAGAGGGAAAGCGGCCAAGGAGACACCGGCCCACGGTTGGACTGTCGTACAAAGGTTGGAAATAGCTGAAATGCCTGTTTTTGTGGCAACAAACATCAAGGACCACCCGTTCGCGACTCACTACCAACCAACATGAACGTTTTTCCTCACAAGCCGAGATGCGACCGAACGTCGCACAGCTGTAGTTTTACTACTACCCATGGCGTGCAAAGGCATGAAATGAGAAAGCAAATGTAGTAAAACTACACGGCGCCGGACGATACCCCGGTATTCCAAGAATTCACGACGTCTGCCCATAAGGCCAGTCGCAATCTCAGGCAATCGATTCTGGTTGCCTTTCCGCCCTGGAGCAAGCCATGCAAGACCTCGATCCAATCGAAACCCAGGAATGGCTGGATGCCCTGGAGTCGGTCCTCGACAAAGAAGGCGAAGACCGCGCTCATTACCTGATGACCCGTATGGGCGAGCTGGCCACCCGTAGTGGCTCTCAGCTGCCGTATGCGATCACCACGCCATACCGCAACACCATCCCTGTCACCCACGAAGCACGCATGCCTGGCGACCTGTTCATGGAACGCCGCATTCGCTCGATGGTGCGTTGGAACGCCCTGGCCATGGTCATGCGCACCAACCTGAAAGACTCGGACCTGGGCGGACACATCTCCAGCTTCGCCTCCAGCGCCACCCTTTACGACATCGGCTTCAACTACTTCTTCCAGGCCCCGACCGAAGAACACGGCGGCGACCTGGTGTTCTTCCAGGGCCACGCCTCGCCAGGCGTCTACGCCCGCGCCTTCATGGAAGGTCGCATCAGCGAAGAACAGATGAACAACTTCCGTCAGGAAGTGGACGGCAACGGCCTGTCCTCGTACCCACACCCCTGGCTGATGCCTGACTTCTGGCAGTTCCCGACCGTATCGATGGGTCTGGGCCCGATCCAGGCCATCTACCAGGCACGCTTCATGAAGTACCTGGAAGCCCGTGGCTTCATCCCGGCCGGCAAGCAGAAAGTCTGGTGCTTCATGGGCGACGGCGAGTGCGACGAGCCGGAATCCCTGGGCGCCATTTCCCTGGCCGGCCGCGAGAAGCTGGACAACCTGATTTTTGTCATCAACTGCAACCTGCAGCGCCTCGACGGCCCTGTGCGCGGCAACGGCAAGATCATCCAGGAACTCGAAGGCGTGTTCCGTGGCGGTGGCTGGAACGTCAACAAGGTCGTCTGGGGCCGTTTCTGGGACCCACTGCTGGCCAAGGACACCAACGGTGCCCTGCAGCGCCGCATGGACGAAGTCATCGACGGCGAGTACCAGAACTACAAGGCCAAAGACGGCGCCTACGTGCGCGAGCACTTCTTCAACACCCCAGAGCTCAAGGCCATGGTCGAAGACCTGTCCGACGACGAGATCTGGAAGCTCAACCGTGGCGGCCACGACCCGTACAAGGTCTACGCGGCGTATCACCAGGCTGTTAACCACAAAGAGCAGCCGACCGTTATCCTGGCCAAGACCATCAAGGGCTACGGTACCGGTGCGGGCGAAGCCAAGAACACCGCGCACAACACCAAGAAGGTCGACGTCGACAGCCTGCGTAAATTCCGCGACCGTTTCGACATCCCGGTCAAGGATGCAGAGCTGGAGAACCTGCCGTTCTTCAAACCTGAAGAAGGTTCCGCCGAAGCCAAGTACCTGGCCGAGCGCCGCGCAGCCCTGGGCGGTTTCGTGCCGCAGCGCCGCGCCAAGAGCTTCAGCGTGCCTACCCCGCCACTGGAAACGCTGAAAGCGATCCTGGACGGCTCGGGCGACCGCGAAATCTCCACCACCATGGCCTTCGTGCGTATTCTGGCGCAACTGGTCAAGGACAAGGAAATCGGCCAACGCATCGTGCCGATCATCCCGGACGAAGCCCGTACCTTCGGTATGGAAGGCATGTTCCGCCAGCTGGGCATCTACTCGTCGGTCGGTCAGCTCTACGAGCCTGTCGACAAAGACCAGGTGATGTTCTACCGCGAAGACAAGAAGGGCCAGATCCTCGAGGAAGGCATCAACGAAGCCGGCGCCATGTCGTCGTTCATCGCTGCCGGTACCTCGTACAGCTGCCACAACCAACCGATGCTGCCGTTCTACATCTTCTACTCGATGTTCGGCTTCCAGCGCATTGGCGACCTGGCCTGGGCCGCTGGCGACAGCCGCACCCGTGGCTTCCTGATCGGCGGTACTGCCGGCCGTACCACCCTCAACGGTGAAGGCCTGCAGCACGAAGACGGTCACAGCCACATGATGGCCGGTACCATCCCGAACTGCCGCACCTACGATCCCACCTATGGCTACGAGCTGGCGGTGATCATCCAGGACGGCATGAAGAAGATGACCGAAGAGCAACAGGACATCTTCTACTACATCACCGTGATGAACGAATCCTACCAGCAGCCTGCCATCCCGGCCGGTGCCGAGGAAGGCATCATCAAGGGCATGTACCTGCTGGAAGAAGACACCCGTGACGCCGCACACCATGTGCAGCTGATGGGTTCGGGCACCATCCTGCGCGAAGTGCGCGAGGCAGCGAAGATCCTGCGTGAAGAGTTCAACGTCGGTGCCGACGTGTGGAGCGTCACCAGCTTCAACGAACTGCGCCGTGACGGCCTGGCCGTGGAACGCGCCAACCGCCTCAAGCCTGGCCAGAAGCCACAGCAGACCTACGTCGAGCAGTGCCTGACCGGTCGCAAAGGCCCGGTGATCGCGTCTACCGACTACATGAAACTGTTCGCCGAACAGATTCGCCAGTGGGTGCCAAGCAAAGAGTTCAAGGTCCTGGGTACCGACGGTTACGGTCGCAGCGACAGCCGCAAGAAGCTGCGTCACTTCTTCGAAGTCGACCGCCACTTCGTGGTGCTGGCTGCCCTGGAAGCCCTGGCTGACCGTGGCGAGATCGAACCCAAGGTTGTGGCTGACGCCATCGTCAAGTTCGGCATCGACCCGGACAAGCGCAACCCCCTGGACTGCTGAGGAGTATTTTTAAGTGAGCGAACTCATTCGCGTACCTGACATCGGCAGCGGTGAAGGTGAAATCATCGAGCTGTTCGTCAAGGTCGGTGACCGTATCGAGGCCGACCAGAGCCTGCTGACCCTGGAGTCCGACAAGGCCTCCATGGAGATCCCGGCGCCGAAGGCTGGTGTCGTCAAGGAACTGAAGGTCAAGCTGGGCGACCGCCTGAAAGAAGGCGACGAACTGCTGGTACTGGAAGCCGAAGGTGCCGCTGCTGCGGCCCCTGAGGCACCGGCGGCCGAGCAGAAGCCTGCAGCAGAAGCAGCGGCGCCAGCGCCTGCCGCAGAAGCTGCCCCGGCCCCCACTGCTGCACCGGCTGCGGCCAGCGTGCAGGACATCCACGTGCCGGATATCGGTTCGTCGGGCAAGGCCAAGATCATCGAAGTGCTGGTGAAGGCTGGCGATACCGTCGAAGCCGACCAGTCGCTGATCACCCTGGAGTCCGACAAGGCCTCCATGGAAATCCCGTCCCCCGCCGCTGGCGTGGTGAAGGAAGTCATCGCCAAGCTGGACGATGAAGTTGGCACCGGTGACCTGATCCTCAAGCTGGAAGTGGCTGGCGCCGCGCCGGCTGCTGCTCCAGCCCCTGCGGCTGCGGCGCCGGCCAAGGCCGAGGCTGAACAAGCCCCGGCGGCAAGTGCTCCTGCGCCTGCTGCCCCCGCCGCTGCACCTGCAGCCGCTGCGCCGGCTGCCGGCAGCAACGCCAAGGTTCATGCCGGCCCTGCCGTGCGCCAGCTGGCCCGTGAATTCGGTGTCGAGCTGGGCGCAGTGGCGGCCAGCGGCCCACATGGTCGCATCCTGAAAGAAGACGTGCAGGTTTACGTCAAGGCCATGATGCAGAAGGCCAAGGAAGCACCCGCAGCTGCCGGTGCCACCGGTGGCGCAGGCATCCCGCCGATCCCTGCCGTGGACTTCAGCAAGTTTGGTGAAGTGGAAGAAGTGGCCCTGACCCGCCTGATGCAGGTCGGTGCTGCCAACTTGCACCGCAGTTGGCTGAACGTGCCGCACGTCACCCAGTTCGATTCTGCCGACATCACCGAGCTGGAAGCCTTCCGCGTGGCGCAGAAGGCTGTGGCCGAGAAAGCAGGCGTCAAGCTGACCGTGCTGCCGTTGCTGCTCAAGGCCTGCGCCTTCCTGCTCAAGGAACTGCCAGACTTCAACAGCTCGCTGGCCCCAAGCGGCAAGGCGATCATCCGCAAGAAGTACGTCAACGTCGGTTTCGCCGTGGACACCCCGGATGGCCTGCTGGTACCGGTGATCAAGAACGTCGACCAGAAGAGCTTGCTGCAACTGGCTGCCGAAGCCGCGGCGCTGGCCGAAAAAGCCCGCACCAAGAAGCTGTCGGCTGACGAGATGCAGGGCGCCTGCTTCACCATCTCCAGCCTCGGCCACATTGGCGGCACCGGCTTCACGCCGATCGTCAACGCACCGGAAGTTGCAATCCTGGGGGTCTCGAAAGCCACCATGCAGCCGGTGTGGGATGGCAAGGCCTTCCAGCCCAAGCTGATGCTGCCGCTGTCGCTGTCCTACGATCACCGTGTGATCAATGGCGCTGCCGCCGCGCGCTTCACCAAGCGTCTGGGCGATGTGCTGGGCGACATCCGCACCCTGCTGCTGTAACGCTGCACACTGCCCCTCCTGGCGAGGGGCAGGACTTTTTTCGAGCTGCCACGCTCGTACCTCAACCCCGTCGTTTGGCGGGGCTTTTTTTGTCCGTCAAAAAACCCAAGGCGATCTAACTTTCCCGCTCACCCCGCCGATAACCATTACACACCCTCAAACATGGCCGCTTGCCAGCCATAGGGACATGATGCAACCTTGCCAGATTCGACGTGGTCCAACGGGCGCGTTCCCTCTTCAAGCGAGTCTTCGATGAAAAGCCAAACCGATGCCGCCAGCCGTGTGGCGGCCGAGGTCGTCACGCCGTTACCCGTGCCGTCGCGGCTGGGTATGCTGCGGTTCGAAAGGCTCAACGAGGCAAGCTGGTCGCTGCTGTACCTGGACCCGGCCTGCGAGCGCCAGTTCGGCCTGCACGCCGGCGATTTGTGCGCCCTGGTGGATGCCCCCTACGCCAGCCTGATGGAGCCTGAAGCCCGCTACCGGCTGCACGACGACATTCAACTGCAATTGGCCCAACGTGCCTATTACCGGGTGCGCTACACCCTGCATACCCCAAGCGCCTCACTGCGCATGCTGGAAGTGGGCGAAGGCTACAAGCAACACAACCGCCAGCTGCTGCGCGGCTACCTGAGCGTGCTGGACGACCACCCCGAAGACACCGGCGAGACCGCCAGTGAGCTTGAGTCGCGCAACAACCGCCTGCAACTGGCCCTGCAATTGAACCAGCGTGCCCAGCAGGAACAACTGGAACACCTGGAGCGGGTGCGCAGCCAGCAGGACCTCATCCTGCGCCTGGCACGCCAGCGGTACAGCGCCGAAAACTCGCTGCTCGAAGCCGCCGAACTGATCACCCGCAGCGCCTGCGAAATCTACAAGATCGACTGCGCTGGCATCTGGCACCTGGAAGACCAGCGCCTCGAACCGATCACCGCCTGGTACAGCGACGTGCAGGCCTACCGCCAGCCCGAAGCCATTGACGCCAGCCGCTTCCCCGACTACCTGGACGCCCTGCACGCCAGCCGTGCCATCGACGCCCACAATGCCGGCCACGACCCCCGCACACGCGCCCTGTTGCAAAGCATGGGCCCCGGCAACAAGGCGATGCTCGACGCCAGTATCCGCGTCGACGGCCAGGTGGTAGGCGTGCTGTGCCTTGAGCAGACCGGGCAGACGCGCGCCTGGCAGTCAGACGAAATTGCCTTTGCCGGCGAGCTGGCCGACCAGTTCGCCCAAGTGATCACCAACCACAACCGCCGTGCCGCCACCAGCGCGCTCCACCTGTTCCAGCGAGCGGTGGAACAAAGTGCCAGTGCCTTCCTGCTGGTGAACCGCGATGGCCAGGTGGAATATGTAAACCCGAGTTTCACCGCCATTACCCAGTACAGCACCGATGAAGTCCAGGGCCACCACCTGGGTGAGTTGCCCGCGCTGGAAAACCTCAACGAACTGCTGTTCGATTCCCCTTCCAGCCTGGCCATGGGCAACAGCTGGCAGGGTGAATTCAAAAGCCGGCGCAAGAACCTGGAGCCCTACTGGGGCCAGTTGTCGATCTCCAAGGTGTACGGCGACAACCGCGAGCTGACCCACTACATCGGCATCTACGAAGACGTCACCCAGACCAAGCTGGCGCAGCAGCGCATCGAGCGGCTGGCCTACACCGACAACCTGACCAACCTGGGTAACCGCCCCGCCTTCATCCGCAGCCTGGACGAATGCTTCGCCCGCGACGTGCAAAACGCCATGTGCCTGTTGTTGGTTGATATCGACAACTTCAAGCGCATCAACGACAGCCTGGGCCACCACACCGGCGACAAGCTGCTGATCAGCCTGGCCAGGCGCTTGCGCAACAGCCTGCACGCCGGCGGCATCCTGGCGCGCTTCGCCAGTAACGAGTTCGCCGTGCTGCTCGACGACACCAGCCTGGAAGCAGGCCAGAGCGTGGCGCAGCAGTTGCTGCATACCCTCGACAAACCGATGTTCGTCGACAACCAGTTGATCAACGTCACCGCCTCGGTTGGCCTGGCCAGTGCGCCGCAGCACGGCGCCGACCCCACCAGCCTGATGAAGAACGCAGGCCTTGCCCTGCACAAGGCCAAGGCCAACGGCAAGCACCAGGTGCAGGTGTTCACCGAGGTGCTCAATGCCGAAGCCAGCTACAAACTGTTCGTCGAGAACAACCTGCGCCGCGCGCTGACCCAGAACGAGCTGGAGGTGTTCTACCAGCCCAAGCTGTGCCTGCGCAGTGGCCGGCTGTTGGGCCTGGAAGCCTTGCTGCGCTGGAACCACCCCGAGCGCGGCATGATCCGCCCGGACCAGTTCATCAGCGTGGCCGAAGAAACCGGCCTGATCATCCCCATCGGCAAATGGGTGGTGCGTCAATCCTGCCGCATGAGCAAAGCGTTGCGCGAAGCCGGCCTGGGCAACCTGCATGTGGCCATCAACCTGTCGCCCAAGCAGTTCTCCGACCCGGACCTGGTGGCCTCGATCAGCAGCATCATTCGCGAGGAGGGGCTGCCGGCGCACCTGCTGGAACTGGAACTGACCGAAGGGCTGCTGCTGGAAGCCAGCGACGACACGCATCGCCAGCTGGATGAACTGAAAGCCCTGGGCCTGACCCTGGCCATGGACGACTTTGGCACCGGCTACTCCTCGCTGAGCTACCTGAAGAAGTTTCCGATCGACATCCTCAAGATCGACCGCAGCTTCATCAATGATATTCCGGACAACCAGGACGACATGGAAATCACCTCGGCGGTGGTGGCCATGGCGCACAACCTGAAGCTGAAAGTGGTGGCAGAGGGCATCGAGACACCCGCCCAGCTGGCGTTCCTGCGCCGCCACCGCTGCGACATTGGCCAGGGTTACCTGTTCGACCGGCCGATCCCAGGGCGCGAGCTTGCCGAGCGATTGAAGCGTTACCCACGCGGCCCGGTGGCCTGACAGCAGCATAAACCTCGGGCACTATAGAGCCCATGAGGGCCTCTTCGCCCACAAGCCCACCACGTATTTCGAATACTGTGAAAGGCCTGTGGGAGCGGGTTTACCCGCGAATGCCCCAGCACCTATCCAACTGAAAAAACACAGAGGAACGGCCATGGTCCTGCGTTCGGAAATCCTGGTGAACAAAAACGTCATGCCTACCGCGGAACAGGCCCTGCCTGGCCGCGAAACACCAATGAGCCTGCCCGAATTCCACCACGTGTTCGAAGGCACCCCGCTACTCGGCCCCTTCTTCGAAGGCGCTATCGACTTCGCCATCTTCGGCCTGGGTTGCTTCTGGGGCGCCGAGCGCCGCTTCTGGCAGCGTGAAGGTGTGGTCAGTACGGTGGTTGGCTACGCTGGCGGCTTCACCCCGAACCCTACCTACGAAGAAGTCTGCTCGGGCCTGACCGGCCATACCGAAGTGGTGCTGGTGGTGTTCGACAAGGACAAGGTCAGCTACCGCGAACTGCTGGCCATGTTCTGGGAACTGCACAACCCGACCCAAGGCATGCGCCAGGGCAACGATGTCGGTACCCAGTACCGCTCGGCCATCTACTGCACCAGCCCGGAACAGCTGGACCAGGCCAAGGCCAGTCGCGACGCCTTCCAGGCCGAGCTGAGCAAGGCTGGCTTCGGCGAAATCACCACTGAAATCGACCAGGCACCGACGGTGTACTTCGCCGAGGCCTACCACCAGCAGTACCTGGCCAAGAACCCCCAGGGCTACTGCGGTATCGGCGGTACCGGCGTGTGCCTGCCGCCTAGCCTGCAGGGTAATTGAAGCATGAGCACGATGACCCTGTTTCACGCCCCCTTGTCGCCATTCGTGCGCAAGGTCATGGTGGTGTTGCACGAAACCGGCCAGCTGCAGCGTGTGCAACTGCACACGGTGAATATCAGCCCGGTGAGCGGCGATGCGCAGCTCAACCAGGGCAACCCGATCGGCAAGATCCCCGCCCTGCGCCTGGATGACGGCACCGTGCTGCATGACAGCCGGGTCATCTGCGAATACCTTGACCAGCAGCATGTGGGCCAGCCACTGCTGCCCCGGGAGGGCTCTGCCCGCTGGCGGCGCATGACGCTGGCATCCCAGGCCGATGCAATCATGGATGCGGCGGTTTCCAGCCGCTACGAAAGCTTCTTGCGGCCTGAGGACAAGCGTTGGGGCGGGTGGCTGGAGGCTCAGGCCGAAAAAATCCGCCGTAGCCTTGCCAACCTGGAGCAGGAGCACCTGGCTGAGCTGGCATCCGGGTTCGACCTGGCAGCCATTGGCTTGTCGTGTGCACTGGGGTATCTGGACCTGCGCCAGCCCGAGTTTGGCTGGCGGGAGCGCCAGCCAGGGTTGGCAGCGTGGTATGCCGAGGTGAGCCTGCGGCCGTCCATGGTGGCGACCGCTCCAGTGGCGTGAGCGGACTCATCGCGGGTTTACCCGCGATGGCCCCAGCCCATTTCAAGCTGCAAACCTGAACCTAGTCAGCAACCCGGCTTGCCCGCCGTATATTTCTTCGCCGGGTTGACTGCAGCCTTGAACTCGCGCAGGGCCTTGGCGCCCACCAGCAGCGGGTAATTGAAGTGACTGCGGTCCACAAGGTTGACCTCGACCGTACGCTTCACATCGCCCAGGCAAAGCTCAAGGTCAACCACCGGCCGTTTGGTCGCCTCGGGGGCATCCCCTTCATCGTCCTCTTCGGCGCGCGCCTTGATCTTACTGATGCGCGATACCCTGTGCTCGTACACCTTGCCGTCCGCATCCTGGGTGGCAAGGCGGAAACGCACCCACTCCTCGCCGTCACGGGTGAAGCGTTCGATGTCCTTTGCCGACAACGACGCCGTGTAGGCACCGGTGTCCATCTTGGCTTTCAGCGTTTCACCGATCTCCGGCAGTGCGATGTTTTCATAACGTCCATACACGGTAGGCTCGGCGGCCATCACCGGTAACGCCAACAGTGACAGCAGGGCAAACAGTGGTTTCACAGGCAAGCTTCCTTGAGAGGGGTCGGTGCTTAGACTGCACCGGCTGAAGAGGTTCGCTGTCACAAGCCTAACCAACATAATGTGAAACATTTGTCTTCATCGCAGCGCATTGGACATTTGGCGTAGGCCAACGCCCTGCTTATCATTGCCAACAGTTTTCATCCCACAACAAGAGTTTCCTTATGCGTCGCCTGCTGACCGGCATTCTCACCACCACCCTGCTGCTGCTCAACACCCTGGTGTTGATCGGCCCGCTGCTGGTATTCGCCCTGATCAAACTGGTGCTGCCAGGGCGTGGCCGCGACTACGCCTCATGGGCAGTGATGTGGGTGGCCGAAACCTGGTCGGAAATCGACAAAGCCATCTTCGCCCTGTGCATCCCTACCCAGTGGGACATCCGCGGTGTCGAAAGCCTGCGCAAAGACACTTCGTA
>NZ_BCAV01000074.1:0-9577 GCF_001320125.1 Pseudomonas sp. NBRC 111119 | reverse complement strand
CTTAAACTATCGCGCACTTAGAAGCGAGAGCGAGAGCGAAAGCAAGAGCACAGGCGGCGCATCGCGAGCTGCGCTCGCTCCTACAGGGTTCCGGTAGGGCGAGTGTGGCATCACTTAATTACCAAAGGCCCGCCCCAACCCACCCGGCACACCACTACTGTCCGTAGCCTGCCAAGGCCCATTCGGGCTCAACGACCAACTCCACCCATTATCAAACCGGTAATAAGTGCGCTGCCGATAAAACGTATTGGGCTGCTTATCCAACACATAAACCCCCAACTTCGGGTCCCAATGGCTGGCCCCACCCGGCGGCGGTGCAAAGCTCGCCGACGTGCGCGGTACCGGCTTCGGCGCCGGCGCCGGCTTGCCCACCGGCGTGGAAGGCTGCCCACCCGGCAAGGGCTTGATAACCGGCCCCTGCGGAGGCGGCGCCCGGTCCACCGGCGGCTCCGGCTGGGTCGCCGGGCCATGCCCCGTACAGGCAGACAAACCCAAAGCCAGGGCAATCAAGGTCAGGCGTACGGAACTGTGCATGGCAAGGCTCTCTTACAGGTCAGGGCTGTCGATCGTCAGATGCTGGGTGGCCTGGGTCGCAACTGGTAAAGGGGCACCTTGCCCACGCCATTCACCACGGGTGGGCTGGCCACCCCTCGACACCCGTGCAACCAGTTGGACTTCGGCGAAATCCGACAGTTTCATCTGCGGCATCATCGCATCGGCGTCCGTCAACTCCACCTCGATCGGCAATTGCGCCACCGTCACCCGCTTCGCCGCCAGCGGCATGGGCGGGCCATTACTGGCGCGGGCAAAGATGAATACCGTATCGTCCGGCCGTACCTTGCCCTGCAAGGCAGGCGCCAGTTCGACCCTAACCTTCAACCGTGCTGTGGCCGGCGCCGGCTGGGACGCTTGGCCAGCAGCACCCCCCAAGCGCTCGGCGGCGCGGTCGATACCGCCCTGCAGCGCGGCACGCGAAGCGTCGCCTTGTGGCAACTGCGCCAACAGGCGCTTCCAGTAATCGATGGCCTCCTGGTAGCGCTCTCCCTCGAACGCGGCGATACCGCGCAGGCCCAGGCTGGTGACCTCGTTGGGGTCGGCCTTCAGCGCCTCATCGGTCAACGCCTGCACCTGCGGGCTCCACTGCTTGTCGGCGGCAAAGTACAACGCCTGCGCCCACTGCCCCAACAACTCAGGCTGCCGCCCCGCCAAACCCACGGCGTGCTCGAAGGTGCGGGCGGCATCCGCGGGCCGTTGTTCGGCCATGTAGGCACGGCCCAGGAAATACACCGCCTCGGCAGAGTCCGGCTGGGCCTGCACCACCCGCTCCAGGCGCGTGGTCATCTCGTCCATCGACTTCGGCGCCTGGGCGAATTCCTGGGTCAGGGCTACTTTGTCGGCAGCGCCAAAGTGCAGGTACAGCCCCAGGGCCATCAGCGGCACCAGCACCGCTGCCAGCAGTGGCAGGGCTTTACCCAGGTGGCGCAGGCGCGCGGGCTCGGCACCCTCGGTGTCGGCCAGCAGCTCGCGCGCGGCCTCGTCCCGGCCCTGGTCCAGCTGCGCACCGTCCAGGACACCAGCGGCTTGCTGGGCAGCAAGCTCGGCCACGCGTTCCTGATACAGCGCCACGTTCAGTGCGGTACGGTCTTCTTCCTGCTGCCGACGCCGGCCACGCAGGATCGGGATCAGCAAGAAGCTGAGAGCGGCGAGCAACAGCAGGCCCGCGCTAAGCCAGAATTCAGTCATGGGTGCGTTCTTTTTCCAGCAGTTTGGCCAGACGCTCACGCTCGTCTGCAGACAGTTGATCGGTGCCCTGCACAGCCGTCACGCGGCGCCGACGCACAATGATCGCCAGCACCACGAAGCCACCCGCCAGCAACAGGCCGGGGCCGAACCAGAGCAGCCAAGTGCGGCCGCTGAGGGCCGGCTTGTAGCGCACGAAGTCACCGTAGCGGTCGACCATGAAGTCGACGATCTGTTGGTTGCTCTGGCCCTCGCCAAGCATGCGGAAAATCTCCCGGCGCAGGTCGGCTGCAATCGGGGCGTTGGAATCGGCAATGTCCTGGTTCTGGCACTTGGGGCAGCGCAATTCCTTGGTCAGTTGCTGGTAGCGCTCCCGCTCGGCCTGGTCACGGAACTGATAGGTATCGATGGCCGCACTCGCCACACCGGCCACGCCCAGTACCAGGGTTGCGGCCGCCAACCAACGCCTCATGGCCGGGCCTCGTCAACCAGGCCCTGGTAGAGCGGTGCCAGTTGCTCACGCCAGACGGTGGCATCGACCACCCCCACATGTTTGTAGCGGATAACGCCCTCGGCATCGATCAGGAAGGTTTCCGGCGCACCGTAGACGCCCAGGTCCAACCCCAGGGTGCCCTCCTCGTCACGGATATCCAGCTGGTAGGGGTTGTGGAACTCGGCCAGCCACTTCTGCGCAGCCGCGTTGTCGTCCTTGTAGTTGACCCCGTAGATCACCACACCCTGCTTGGCTAGCTGGTTCAGGTAGGGGTGCTCGACCTTGCACGACGAACACCAGGTCGCCCACACGTTCACCAGCGCCGGGCGGCCCTGCAAATCAGCCTGGGTGAGCATGCGGTCGCCCTGGGACGATGCCAGGGAGAATACCGGGAACGGCTTGCCGATCATTGCCGAAGGCAGCTCTTCGGGCTTGAGGAACAACCCTTTGTAGAGGAATACCGCCACCAGCAGGAATAACGCCAGTGGCACCACCATGATCCAACGTTTCATGCAGCTGCTCCAGACACGCCCAGGGCCTCACGCACCCGGGTCTTGACCTTGACGCGGTAACGCCGGTCGAGGGCCGCCAGCACCCCGCCAAGGCCAGTCAGCAGACCGCCCAGCCAGATCCAGCGGACATAAGGCTTGATGTGCAACCGCACCGCCCAGGCACCGTTTTCCAGCGGTTCACCCAGGGCCACGTACAGGTCGCGGGTAAAGCCGGCGTCGATACCGGCTTCGGTCATCATCGACTGCTGCACGGTATACAGACGTTTCTCGGGGTGAAGCGTGGCCACTTCCCGGCCCTCGCGGCTGACCACGATGGTGCCCTTGTCGGAAATGAAGTTCGGCCCTTCAAAATGCTTGGCGCCCTGGAACAGGAAGTGGTACCCGCCCAGTTCCACGCTTTCACCCGGGGCCATGCGCAAGTCACGCTCGGCGCTGTTGTTGCTCGACAACACTACGCCCAAAGCACACACCGCCAGGCCAAGGTGCGCGACCTGCATGCCCCAATAGCTGCGGCCTAGGCCCGGCAGGCCCTTGAGCAACCCTTTGTGGCGGGTCTTGTCGAGGATATCGCGCACCCCACCCAGCACCACCCAGGCTGCCAGGGCAAAGGTGGCCAGGGCTGGCCAGTCGAAGTCGTCGACGACAAACCCTGCCAGCGGTGCCATCACTGCGCTGCCGATCAGCACCGGGGTCATCATGCTGGCCAGCCACTTGCCGGGGGTGTCCTTCCAGCGCACCACCACGCCCACGCCCAACACCAGCATCAACAGCGCCATCAACGGCAGGAACAACGCATCGAAGTACGGCGGGCCAACCGACAGCTTGGCCCCTGTCAGGGCATCGAGCACCAGCGGGTACAGCGTGCCCAGCAGAATCATCGAGGCCGCTACCACCAGTACCAGGTTGTTGGCCAGCAGCAGTGTTTCACGCGACCACAGGCCGAAGCCCACCTGGCTCTTGACCACCGGCGCACGCAGGGCGAACAGCGTGAGCGAGCCGCCCACCACGAACAGCAGGAAGAACAGGATGAAGATGCCGCGCGAGGGGTCGGCCGCAAAGGCGTGAACCGAGGTCAGCACGCCCGACCGCACCAGGAAGGTGCCCAGCAGGCTGAGGGAAAACGCCGCGATGGCCAGCAGCACCGTCCAGCTCTTGAACACACCGCGCTTTTCGGTCACCGCCAGCGAGTGGATCAGCGCCGTGCCCACCAGCCATGGCATGAACGAGGCGTTCTCGACCGGGTCCCAGAACCACCAGCCGCCCCAGCCCAGCTCATAGTAGGCCCACCATGAACCCAGGGTGATGCCCACACCCAGAAACGCCCAGGCGACGATGGTCCAGGGCCGCGACCAGCGCGCCCACGCCGCATCCAGGCGGCCACCGAGCAGCGCGGCGATGGCGAAGGCGAAGGCCACCGAAAAGCCCACGTAGCCCATGTACAGCATCGGCGGGTGAACGATCAGGCCGATGTCCTGCAGCAACGGGTTGAGGTCGCGGCCATCAACCGGCACCTGCGGCAGCAAGCGCTGGAACGGGTTGGAGGTGATGATCAGGAAGCTCAGAAAGCCCACGCTGATCATGCCCATCACCGCCAGCACGCGGGCCAGCATGACTTGGGGAAGCTGCCGCGAGAACACCGATACGGCAAAGGTCCAGCCACCCAATATGAGCGCCCACAGCAGCAAGGAGCCCTCGTGGGCGCCCCATACGGCACTGAATTTGTAGTACCAGGGCAACGCGCTGTTAGAGTTGCTGGCCACATACGCCACCGAGAAGTTGTCGGTCATGAACGCATGGGTCAGGCAAGCAAAGGCGAAGGCCAGGAACGCAAACTGGCCCCAGGCCGCGGGGCGTGCCAGGCTCATCCACAGGCTGTCGCCACGCCAGGCGCCAAGCAGCGGAATACTGGCCTGCACAGCCGCAAAACAGATGGCCAGTATCATCGCCAACTGGCCGAGTTCGGGTATCACCAGCGCCGCATTCATGGCTGCACCTGCGCTTGGCCGCTTTCCTTCAACGCCTTGGTGACCTCGGGCGGCATGTATTTTTCGTCGTGCTTGGCCAACACTTCATCGGCGACCACTACACCGTCGCCATTGAGCTTGCCCAAGGCGACAATGCCCTGCCCCTCGCGGAACAGGTCTGGCAGGATGCCGCGGTAGGTAATGGGCACCGACTTGTTGAAATCGGTGACCACAAAGCGCACGTCCAGTGAATCGGACGAGCGCTGCACAGAGCCTTTCTCGACCATGCCACCGGCACGAATGCGCGTGTCCTGGGGGGCCTCGCCATTGGCAATCTGGGTAGGGGTGTAGAACAGGTTGATGTTCTGCTGCAATGCGCTCAGGGCAAAGCCCACGGCAACCCCCACGCCGACCAGCAGGCCGACGATCAGCAACAGGCGTTTCTTGCGCTGCGGATTCACTGAATGTTCTCCCGGCGCAAGCGGCGCGCCTCTTCTTGCAGGTAGCGACGGCGGGCCAGCAGTGGCATGGCCACGTTCAGCACCAGCACCGCCACGCAAATGCCATAGGCGGACCACACGTACAAACCATGGTGGCCCATGGCAAGAAAATCACCGAAGCTGGCAAAACTCATGGTGCGGCCCTCCGGCCAAGGCTGTTTGATACTTCATCCTTGACCCAACTGGCGCGCGCCTCGCGCTTGAGCACTTCCAGGCGCATGCGCATCAGCAGTACGGCGCCAAAAAAGCAGTAGAACCCCAGTGCCGTGCACAGCAGCGGCAGCCACATCTCGGCCGGCATCGCCGGCTTTTCGGTGAGGGTAAAGGTGGCCCCCTGGTGCAGGGTGTTCCACCACTCCACCGAGTACTTGATGATCGGGATGTTCACTACCCCAACGATGGCGAGCACCGCGCAGGCCTTGGCCGCGCTGTCACGATTACTGATTGCCTGGCCCAGCGCAATGATGCCGAAGTACAGGAACAGAAGGATGAGCATGGACGTAAGCCGGGCATCCCAGACCCACCAGCTGCCCCAGGTGGGCTTGCCCCAGATGGCGCCGGTGACCAACGCTACGGCCGTCATCCAGGCGCCAATGGGCGCGGCGCATTGCAAGGCCACATCGGCCAGCTTCATCTTCCATACCAGCCCCACCACACCGGCCACCGCCAGCATCACGTAGCAGGATTGCGCCAGCATCGCCGCTGGCACATGGATATAGATGATGCGGAAGCTGTTGCCCTGCTGGTAGTCCTGGGGGGCGAAGGCCAGGCCCCAGGTGATACCGACCAGCAGCAGTACCAGCGCAGCCACGGCCAGCCATGGCAACAGGCGGCCGCTGATGGCATAGAACCATTTGGGGGAACCCAGCTTGTGGAACCACGTCCAGCTCATTTTCATCAGGGTACATCCAGGGTATTTGCCGGGCTTGAAAGCCCAGGACTCGTTATTCGCCGACGCTGATCTTCAGGCCGGCGGCGATCGCAAAGGGTGCCAGGGTGACAGCCAGGGCTGCCAGGCTGGCGAGCCAGAGCAGTTGGCCGGTTGCGGGCATATTGTGCAATGCCGCTTGCAACGCACCACTGCCCAGGATCAATACTGGGATATACAACGGCAGAATCAACAACGCCAGCAGCAGGCCGCCACGCTTGAGGCCCACCGTCAGCGCCGCGCCCACCGCGCCCAGCAGGCTCAATACCGGCGTGCCCAACAACAGCGAGCCTAGCAGCACAGGCAGGCAGTGCCCGGGCAGCCCCAGCATCAAGGCCAGCAATGGCGCCAACAATACCAGCGCCAGCCCGGAAAAGATCCAGTGCGCCAGCACCTTGGCCAGCACCATCAGTGCCAGCGGGTGCGGCGACAGCACCCACTGCTCCAGTGAGCCGTCCTCGAAGTCGCTGCGGAACAGGCCGTCCAGCGACAGCAGCACCGCCAGCAGTGCCGCCACCCACACCAGGCCCGGTGACAGGTTCTGCAGTGTCTGGCTTTCGGGGCCGACCGCCAAGGGGAACAGCGCCACCACGATGGCGAAGAACACCAACGGGTTGGCCAGCTCGGCCGGGCGGCGGAACAACAGGCGCGCCTCCCGGCGCAGCAACAGGATGAATACGCTCATGCCGCCCACTGCCCCAGGTTCAGTTCGCGGTAACCGGACGGTTTGCGGGCCAGCGCATGGTGAGTGGTCATCACCACGGTGCCGCCTTGTTCGCAGTGGTGTGCGAGGTGCTGCTCCAGTTGCGCCACGCCCTGTTTATCCAGGGCGGTAAAGGGTTCGTCGAGAATCCATAGCGGCGGGCTGGCCAGGTGCAGCCGGGCCAGGGCGACGCGGCGCTGCTGCCCGGCAGACAGGGTATGGCAGGGTACGTCTTCGAAACCGCGCAGCCCGACGGCTGCCAGCGCCGACCAGATGGCCTCGCGGCTGGCAGGCTGGTGCAACGCGCACAGCCAGGTGAGGTTTTCCTCGGGGGTGAGCAGGTCCTTGATGCCCGCCGCATGGCCGATCCACAACAGGATGCTGGCCAAGGCGTGACGCTGCTCGCCCAGAGGCTTGCCACCCAGCAGGATCTGCCCGGCGGTCGGCTGCATCAGGCCGGCCAGCAGGCGCAGCAGGCTGGTCTTGCCACTCCCGTTGGGGCCACTGATCTGCAACATGTCGCCGGGCCGCAATTCGAACGCGAGGTGCTCGAACAGCAGACGCCAGTCGCGCTCGCAGGCCAGGCCCACGGCTTGGAGGTGAAGAGTCACGGTTTCGCCTTATCGGTTGTAGGGCCCAGGGCGCACACCTGAAGCCCTGCCACTCAAGTCGCCCATCGCGCTGCCGTTATACTGGCAACCACGGGCGGGCGGCATTATTACATGCACAGCCACGCTGCCAAGAGGCTGGGTTCCACAGGTTGTATACAATCATGACTGAAATCAATAGTCTCGGCCCACAAACCGCGACCAGCGCCCAGGCAGTGAAAGCGGCCGTGACCGGCGAACTGCTGCGCCTGACCCAGGCTCAGCCGGGTTTGCTCGCCCCGGGCGAGACGGCGCAAGCCGAAGTGGTGTCCATGCGCCAGGCCGGCCAGGATTTTCAGTTGGTGTTGCGCCTGATGCAAGCCAATGGCCTGCAAACCCAGTTGCAGGCCAATGCCAGCCAGCCCCTGCCCCAGGGTAGCCAGGTGACCGTGAGCCAGCCTGAGGCCGGCCGCCTGGCCATCCTGCTGCAACAGGCCAGTGCCAGCCAGGTAGCCACCCTCACCCGCCTTGATACCAGCCAGGTGCCTATTGGTACGCTGCTACAGGGCAAGGTGCTGACCAACCAGGCGCTGCCTGCCACGGCCGACCAACCGGCCAGCTACCGGGCATTGGTAAGCCTGTTGAACACTGCTCAGGCTGGCGCCGTGCTGGCCATCGACAGCCCCCGCCCCCTGGCCCTGGGCAGTTTGCTCAGCGGGTTGGTACAAGGCGATCAGTCACTGCGCTTCGTCCCGCTCAGCGGCAGGCAGGACCAGCTCAGCATCGCCCAGCAGTTGCTTACCCAGCAGAACCGCCAGGCATCATTGCCCGGCCTGCTGAGCGCGCTGCAACAGCTGGCGAGCGATCCAGGCACCGATCCCGACGTACGCGCCAGCACCGAGCGCCTGCTGGCGGCCTTGCCGACGGCCACGCAACTGGGTGATGCCAAGGCGCTGATACAGGCCCTGAGCAACAGCGGCGCCTTTCTGGAAGCCAAGCTGCTGGCCGGTGGCGCGCCTGCGCTGGCCACCGACCTCAAGGCCAACCTGCTTCAGCTCATCGCCCAGGCCACCACCAATGCCGCGATCAACCCGCCACCGGCCACCCTGGCCGCCGCCATGCCGGCGCTGGCGCGCAATGCCCTGGGGATGCTCGAACGGGTTTCGCCCAAGCCACAGCCTGGTGGGTTTCCGCTCCCGTCCAAACTGCTCCAGGCCCTGGAGGACGAAGGCGACCTGCAAGCGCTGCTGCGCCTGGCTGCGGCGGCCATTTCCCGCCTGCAGAGCCATGCCATGAGCAGCTTGCAGCAAACCGGCACGCTGGAGAACGGCAACCTGCAGACCACCTGGCAAACTGAAATCCCCATCCGCCATGGGCAGGACTTCATCCCGCTGCAGGTCAAGCTGCAACGGGAGGAAACCCCCGAACAACAGGCCGAGCGCAAGCACCAGGCGCAGGATTCCCTGCAGTCACTGTGGCGCATCGAGCTGGCATTCGACCTGGCACCGCTCGGCCCTTTGCAGGTGCAGGCACAGCTCACCCAAGGCTGCCTGAGCGGCCAGCTGTGGGCGGAGCGGGAACGCACCGCGCGCCTGATCGATACCGAACTCGGCGCGCTGCGCGCTGGCTTGCTGGCCCGCGGGCTGCACGTGGGCGACCTGCAATGCCACCCCGGTATTGCACCGCAAGGCCCCAGCACCCGGGTGGAACAACGCTGGGTGGATGAAAACGCATGAGCCTGAAAACCCCGCGCCAGGCCATCGCCCTGAGCTATGACGGCCAACAGGCACCCACGCTCAGCGCCAAAGGTGACGACGAACTGGCCGAAGCGATCATGGCCATTGCCCGTGAACACGAAATTCCCATCTATGAAAACGCCGAGCTGGTGCGCTTGCTGGCCCGGCTGGAACTGGGCGACCAGATACCCGAAGCCCTGTACCTGACTATCGCCGAAATCATCGCCTTCGCCTGGCAGTTACGCGGCAAAGTGCCGCCCGGGTTCGATGACACGCCGGAGCCTGAGCGCGATATAACTCCGAACCTGCCGCGTTTGCCGTGGCCCTGAGGCGGCGCTGCGCACCCCATCGCGAGCAAGGCTCGCTCTCAGGGAACTACGCATAACGTGTTGATTCACCAGGAACCTGTGGGAG
>NZ_BCAV01000073.1:0-19953 GCF_001320125.1 Pseudomonas sp. NBRC 111119 | reverse complement strand
TGCGCCAGCTTTAAGATCTTGTGGAAGACAGTTGCTCCCACAGTGAGCGTGGCTTGCGTGCGAAATCAGTTCTCTGCGCGGTCCAACACCGGGTGGTACCCGCTTACCGACCTGTTCAGGGCCCCTCTCGCCATTGTGCCGCCTGGTCTATCACACAGGTCAATCACCATGGCAATCACCCTCGTCAACCCTGCCGGCGAACAGTTCGTTAGGCGCCATCTGCAGCACATCCCTCGCCCCGACCGCCAAGCCGCCAGCGCCATACGCGAGTGGGCGCGCGCCCAGGGCCACGACCTGGACCCGGACACCACCGACGCGGTCACCCTGCACTACCGCGGCAACCAGGCGATCATTGCCCAGCGCCTGTCACTGACCCAGGCGGTGCTGGCCAACTGGCAAGGCGAAACCAGCAAGAACCTGATCGGGCAATTGTTTCCAGGTGGCTGGGCCGGCCAATGGCCTGGGCAAACCCTGCACATCGTCGAGCGCCTGCCCGAACCGGGCGCCCTGGACAACAGCGCCCCGTTCTCGGTGTTCAACGGCCTGTTCCACCGCACAAGCCCCGCCCGCTACGACAACGCCACCCACCTGCCGATTGACGTCGAAGCGTTGCAGCGCTTTGTCTGGAACCTGGACTTCCACACACACTTCGTGAGTATGCTCGATGACTACTGGCGTGACGCCGCGCAGCAGCACAGCAAGGCCCTGCAGATCAGCTTCATTGCCGCCTGCAACAAACAGGTCCAGGAAGGCTCGCTGAGCGCAACCGGCCGCCTGCTGGCCTGGCAGGCGGCGGGGCTGGCACCGCGCGCAAAGGGTTTCAAGGCCCGGCCGTTGAACATCTATGGTTATGCCGCCACCGACCTGATCGTCATGGCCGATGCCGCACACAATCACGTGTTGATGTACCTGCCGGGCAATGCCTCTCCCCTGCACGAATTCACCGGTATGGCAGCCATGAAGGACTGGGTGGGCGAGCAGTGTCGCGACCCGCAGAAACGCCAGGCACTGCGGCAGTATTTCAGGCTGGCAGACACCCCGGACGGGCTCGATTTCAGCGGGCTGGACACGGCCCTGCTGGGCCTTGGGGTTTACCCTGCCTTCCCCCACCGTTCGCCCAACCGGCCAGGGTTTACCACCGACGGTACATGGCCACCGCGCCAATACGTCAACTACAAAGTCACCAAATACAGCCCGAAACTGACAGGCGATTTGTTCGCCGCCATTACCGAACGCCAGCGTGCGCGCAGTTACGCCGACGCGGATTTCACCATCACCAGTGACCATGAGGTGACCAAGGCCAGGTGGCGCGGCTACCTGACCACATCGATCAACCTGCTGGCGCCGTTCGCGATCGTGGTGCCCGAGCTGGTCCCCCTGCTGGCAGCAGCAGGCATCGGCCAGTTCGGCATGGGCCTGGATAAGGCCATCAATGGCAAATCAGCGGAGGACAAGGCAGAGGGTGTTTCGGGCGCGGTCTACGGGCTGCTCAATGCACTGCCACTGACCGCAGAGCTGGCCACCCGGGCGACGACATTGCTGCCACCGCCGCGCGGCGTGTTCAGGGTGCCGATCCGCCTGAACGAGCACTTGGGCTACCCGCTGAGCCCGATCAACCCGCCGCACTTCCCAGAGCCCGACGTGGGCGCCTATTTCTGGGAAGAAGTGGCAGCAGTGCCGGCAGACGATAGCCCGGTTGCGCAGTCGGTAATCAGGACACCGGTCAGCCAAAGTGGCCCGCCAAAGCTGCAATCGATGATCCGTGGCTACAACGCCGAAGTGCTGTACGACGCCGAATACGATGCGTTCATCGCCAGCAATGCCCTCAACGATGTGCAGCCCGTGTGTTACCAGGTCGCCGATGGCCGCCCCGGGCTGTTCAGGATCTCCCCTCGGGAACGCCCGGTCACCGACGCCATGCGCATGGCCACCCTGCGGGGCCTGGGGGTGGATATCCAATTGCCCATCCAGGTGCCGGCGATTGACACCCAGGCCGTGCAGCCCATCCCCAAGACCCTCTCCAGCATCTGGGTGGGCAACAAGGTGATTGCTCCCGAACTGCTGGACAACCTGGCTGCCAATGCCAGGCGCCTGGGCAGCAGCCCGTACCGCTACCGGCTGTATCTGTCGAACGCAGATGCGCGGGCGTTCGAGGCCAACCGGCAACTGCTGGCAACAAGGGCCCCCGGCCTGGAAGTGGTGACGCTGGAAGAGCAGCCCTTCTACCAGCTCTTCCGCGACGGGCCTCATTACCCACAGTATCACCAGGCAATCAACGGCCTCGGGGCCAATTTTTCGTCGGCGTCCGATATCCTGCGCTACCCGCTGCTAAACCATGAGGGTGGGGTCTACCTGGATGTGGACGATACGCTGTTCCCGCACCCTGACGACCCACTTGACCCCTCGCGTGCAGCTATCGACACCGTAGAACTGGCCACTACCCCGGACGGCCTGGTGCTGGGTGACCCGGCCAACAACGACACCCTGGGCATGCACTGCCAGTACAACAGCAACATGATCGGCAGCCACCCCAACAACCCTACGCTGGAGGTAATCGCCGATACCCTGCACGAGCGCTATCTCGCCAACGGGGACTTCTACGGCTACAAGCCGATGGCAGGCACCCCTGAATTCAACGCCTACGCCAAGCGCCTGAGCCAGTTGACCGGGCCGGGCCTGCTCAACGACGTGATTGACCGATGCCTGCCCAGGTTGCGGCTGCTGCGCCAACTGAGCAACCTGCAGACCCTGCCACAAAGCAAGCCGCTGTACCTGGTTGACAGCAAACAGGCCGAGATCATCGCGGCCGTGCAGGCCGACCAGGCGCTGAACCGCGTCGCCCAAGTGGGCAACTACCACTCCTGGGGCAGGCCCTGACAACACAAGGGCGACTTGCGTCGCCCTTTTTGCTTCACTCGCTGCGGTGCAGCTTGCTCATCAGCTCGGCTTCGGCCTGGGTCAGGCCACAGGTTTCGGTCAGTTCGGAGACACTGGCCCCCATGCTCACCAGCCGCGCAGCCTGGGTGAACGTGACGCTGCTGGGGTCGTGCTGCTCCAGGCGCTCCAGGCGGTCCGGCAAGCCGGCAACCACCGCCCGCACTTCATGGATAGCCTCGCCCATGCGCACGCTGCCGTTCTGGTAGTCATCCAGGCGCTTGTTCAGGTCCTTGATGCGCTGGTCGCGCATGGCATCGATGACCTGCTGGTGGGCGACAGCCTCGCGCTGGCGCCTGGCATAGTTCAGGAAGTACCAGGCACTCAGCGCCCACAGCAGCGCCAACAGAATGACCGCAACCTCGAAGATCAACTCAGATGTTCTCCAGCTCGGACCACTCTTCCTCGGTCATCATCTTGTCCAGCTCGACCAGAATCAGCAGCTCGCCGTTCTTGTTGCACACGCCCTGGATGAACTTGGCCGACTCTTCGTTACCCACGTTCGGCGCGGTTTCGATTTCCGACTGACGCAGGTAGACCACTTCGGCCACGCTGTCGACCAGAATACCCACCACCTGCTTGTCGGCTTCGATGATGACGATCCGGGTGTTGTCGGTCACCTCGGTGGGCATCAGGCCGAAGCGCTGACGGGTGTCGATCACAGTGACCACATTACCGCGCAGGTTGATGATGCCCAGCACATAGCTGGGTGCACCCGGCACCGGGGCGATTTCGGTGTAGCGCAGCACTTCCTGCACCTGCATCACGTTGATGCCGTAGGACTCGTTGTCCAGACGGAAGGTAACCCACTGCAGGATCGGATCTTCGGAACCTTGTGCGGACGACTTTTTCATTCCCCTACCCCTTGAAATCCGCCTTTGGCGGTGTGTTCGGTGTCATTTTCGGTTTGGCGTGCATCTGCTTGACGGCGCCGCTGGCGATCAGCTCGGCCAGTTCGGCAACATCCAGCAACGCACACATGTGTTCGATTACCGTGCCGGCCAGCCACGGGCGTTGGCCCCGCTGGCTGCGCCACTTGATCTCGGACGGGTCCAGGCGCAGCGAACGGCTGACCTGATGCACGGCCAGCCCCCATTCATAGCCCTGAACAGAAATTACGTACTGCAGGCCCTGGCGGAAGTCATCGCGGTAACGGTCGGGCATTACCCAGCGCGCCGTGTCCAGCACCTTCAGGTTACCGGCCTGGCAGGTGAGGATGCCAAGGAACCACTCGGGTTGGCCGAACAAGGGCGTCAGTTCCTGACCGGCCAGGTTGTAGATCGAGCCAAGGCACACCAGCGGCACTGCCAGGGTCAGCCCGGCCACGTCGAACAGCAGGCACTCGAACGGCTCGGCCGCCCAGGCCGGGCGACCATCGACGGTGGCCGGCGGCGCAGGCAGGCCCGGCGCCGGCAGGTGTACGTCCACCAGCGGCACCGCAGGTTCCACTGCCGGGGGCTCGATCAGCACCGGGATACTGGCCTCGGCCACCACCTGCTGTTCAACCACCGTAACTACCGGGGCCTGCACGGGCATTACGCTGGGCAGCACGGCCAGCCGGGGCTCGGCAAAGGGCCGCGGGGTGGTGGCCCGTGGCGGCGCTACAGCAGGCGCGCGCGCAGGCGGCTGCGCATCGCGGGCCTGCTCTTCGCGCACGGCCTGGGCAAATTCGTCGGTGGCTACGGGCGCGTCGAGAAGGTCATCGGCCTCGGTAGCCTCTTGCAGCAGCCCATCCAGGTAAGACTGCAGCGCGATCTGCGGCTTGCTGCCGGCGTGTCGGGTTTGCGTCGTCATCAGGCCACCTGCGCTGCGGGCTTGTAGGTCAACAGGTGCTTGAGCAGCGCCCGGTAGGCCAGCAGCCCACGGCTCTTGTTGTCGAACTGCGAGGGCGTGACGCCCTTGCGGCTTGCGTCACGCAGCCGTGTGTCGACCGGTATGTAGCCCTGCCAGACCTGCTCGCCATAGGTGTCGCGCAGCAGCTTGAGCGTGCTGAGCGAGGCCTGGGTGCGGCGGTCGAACAGGGTCGGTACGATCTGGTAAGGCAGCGCCTGCTTGCGCGAGCGGTTGATCATGGCCAGGGTGCCGACCATGCGCTCCAGGCCTTTGACCGCAAGAAACTCTGTTTGTACGGGGATCACCAGCTGCTGGCTGGCCGCCAGGGCGTTGACCATCAGCACGCCCAGCAACGGTGGGCTATCGATAAGCGCAAAGTCGAAATCCTGCCACAGCTGCGCCAGACTCTTGGCGATCACCAGGCCCAGACCATTCTGCCCGGGAGACTGGCGTTCGAGCACGGCCAGCGCCGTGCTGGAGGGCAGCAGCGAGATGCGTTCGTCGCTGGTGGGCAACAGCAGTTGCCCAGGCAAGCCTTCGGGCACCCCGCCCTTGTGCAGGAACAGGTCGTAGCAGCTGTGTTCCAGGGCATCGGGGTTGTGCCCGAAATAGCTGGTCATCGAGCCGTGCGGATCGAGGTCGACGACGACCACGCGCTTACCGGCATCAGCCAACAGACCAGCCAGCGCGATGGTGGTGGTCGTCTTGCCGACGCCACCCTTTTGATTGGCTACTGCCCACACTCTCATAGACTGACTCTTGAACCGTTCATGACGCAGAATCCCCGTGGCCATCCAGCAGCGACGGGGTCAGCGGTGCCAGAGAATTGACGAGTCATTGCCCTGCCACCGTAGCTGCGGTTGCCGGTGCACTTTGTGTGCCAGCCCGGCGCAATGCCGCGTCCGGTGTGGCGTTGGCCGTGCCGGTACCGGTCAGGCTGCGGCGTACTTCAAGGTTGCGTGAGATCACCAGCACCACCCGCCGGTTGCGCGCACGCCCCTCTGGCGAGTCGTTGCTGGCCACCGGCTGATATTCGCCATACCCCACCGAGGCCATGCGCGCAGGGTTCACCCCGTTCATCGCCAGCAGCCGCACGATGCTGGCCGCCCGCGCGGAGGACAGCTCCCAGTTGGTAGGGTACTGCGCCGTGCGGATAGGCAGGTTGTCGGTGAAACCCTCGACATGCACAGGGTTGGCGAAGGGCTTGAGGATGTTGGCCACCTTTTCGATGATGGCGAACGCATTGTCGCTGGGCATGGCGTCGCCGCTGCCAAACAGGAGCGACGAATTGAGCTCGATCTCGATCCACAGCTCGTTGCCGCGCACGGTCATCTGGTCGCTCTTGATCAGGTCGCCAAAAGCGTCGCGCACATCATCGCTGATGGTCTTGAGCGGGTCGCTGCTGGACGCCGCCAGGCCTGCTTCGGTCTGCTGGCTGTCGTTAACCAGCGGTTCTGCCGGGCGCACGCTGAGCGGGCGCTCCTCGCCAATGGGGATGGCCTTCATGCTGCGCTCCGGGTCGTTGAACACCCCGAGCAAGGCCTGGGAAACCACCTTGTACTTGCCCTCGTTGATCGAGGAAATCGAATACATCACCACAAAAAAGGCAAACAGCAAGGTGATGAAGTCGGCGTAGGACACCAGCCAGCGTTCGTGGTTTTCCGGTTCTTCGGCATGGCGGCGACGGCGCATGGGTTACTCCATGAAGCCTTGCAGCTTCAGTTCGATCGAACGCGGGTTCTCACCCTCGGCAATCGACAGCAGGCCTTCGAGCAGCATTTCGCGGTAACGTGACTGGCGCATTACCAGGGCCTTGAGCTTGTTCGCCACCGGCAGCAGCACCAGGTTGGCACTGGCCACCCCGTAGATGGTGGCGACGAAGGCCACGGCAATGCCGTTGCCCAGTTGCGAAGGGTCGGCCAGGTTGCCCATCACATGGATCAACCCCATCACGGCGCCGATGATGCCGATGGTCGGCGCGTAGCCGCCCATGCTCTCGAACACCTTGGCCGCCTGCAGGTCGCGGCTTTCCTGGGTCAGGAAGTCCACTTCGAGGATGCTGCGGATGGCCTCGGGCTCGGCGCCATCCACCAGCAGCTGCAGGCCCTTGCGCGCATAGGGGTCGGGCTCGCCGTCCGCCACGCCTTCCAGGCCCAGCAGGCCCTCCTTGCGCGCCGTCAGGCTCCAGTTGACCACACGGTCAACACCGCCAGGCAGGTCAACCCTGGGCGGGAACAGGATCCAGCGCAAAATCTGCAACGCCCGCTTGAACGACGACAGCGGCGACTGCAACAACGCCGCCGCCAGCGTACCGCCCAGCACGATCAGCGCTGCCGGCCCATTGACCAACGCGCCGACATGCCCGCCCTCAAGGAAATTGCCGCCTACGATGGCGACAAAAGCCAGGATCAGGCCGATCAGGCTGAGCACGTCCATCAGACGCACGCCTCCACCAGGTGCCTGCCGATGTCATCCAGGCTGTACACCGCATCGGCCAGGTTGGCCTTGACGATGGCCATGGGCATGCCATAGATCACGCAGCTGGCTTCATCCTGGGCCCACACGGTGCTGCCGCCCTGCTTGAGCAACCGCGCACCCTCGCGACCGTCTGCCCCCATGCCGGTCAGCACTACGGAGAGCACCTTGTCGCCATAGGACTTAGCCGCAGAGCCGAAGGTGATGTCCACGCAGGGCTTGTAGTTCAGGCGCTCATCGCCCGGCAGGATTTTCACCGTGCCACGGCCGTCGATCATCATCTGCTTGCCACCCGGTGCCAGCAGCGCAAGCCCGGGGCGCAGCATGTCGCCGTCCTCGGCTTCCTTGACACTGATGCGGCACAGTTTGTCCAGGCGCTCGGCAAAGGCCTTGGTGAACGCGGCGGGCATGTGCTGGATGAGCACGATGGGCGCCGGGAAGTTCGCCGGCAGCTGGGTCAGGACACGCTGCAGCGCCACCGGCCCGCCGGTGGAGGTACCAATGGCTACCAGTTTGTAGGGTTTGCGCTTGGGGGCCGGAGAATGCGATGGTGCCGGGGCCGCAGCCGTTGGCCGCGCTGGCACGGGTGCCGCGCTGCGTACCGGCGCCGTGGTGGCGGTACCCTGGCTGCCCGAGGCGGGTGCAGGCGCAGGCGCGGTGCGGGCGTAGCCGGGAATACGGCGGTTACTGCGCGAAATGGTATGCACCTTTTCGCACAACATCTGCTTGACCTTGTCGGGGTTGCGCGAGATGTCCTCGAAGTTTTTCGGCAGGTAGTCCACCGCGCCTGCGTCCAGCGCATCGAGGGTAACGCGGGCGCCCTCGTGGGTCAGCGACGAGAACATCAGCACGGGGGTTGGGCAGCGCTGCATGATGTGGCGCACGGCGGTGATGCCATCCATCATGGGCATTTCGTAGTCCATGGTGATGACATCGGGCTTGAGCGCCAGTGCCTGGTCGATCGCTTCCTTGCCGTTGGTCGCGGTACCTACTACCTGGATCGTCGGGTCCGCCGACAGGATTTCCGAGACACGGCGGCGGAAGAAACCGGAATCATCCACCACCAGGACCTTGACTGCCATAAACACTCCATTAGGCGGCGCCACCCGCCAGGGGGCGCCACCGAAATCAAATACGCCGGGCGGCGTAACGCTTGAGCATGCTCGGGACGTCGAGAATCAGCGCAATGCGGCCGTCGCCAGTAATCGTGGCCCCGGACATGCCAGGGGTGCCCTGCAGCATCTTGCCCAACGGCTTGATTACCACTTCTTCCTGGCCGACCAGTTGATCGACGACAAAGCCGATGCGCTGGGTACCGACCGAAAGAATCACCACATGCCCTTCGTGCTGTTCCTCATGGACCTGGCCCTGAACCAGCCAGCGCTTGAGGTAGAACAACGGCAGCGCCTTGTCACGCACGATCACCACTTCCTGGCCATCGACCACGTTGGTGCGTGACAGGTCCAGGTGGAAAATCTCGTTGACGTTGACCAGCGGGAAGGCGAATGCCTGGTTGGCCAGCATCACCATCAGGGTCGGCATGATCGCCAGGGTCAACGGCACCTTGATGACGATCTTCGAGCCCTGGCCCTTGGCCGAGAAGATGTTGATGGAACCGTTGAGCTGGGAAATCTTGGTTTTCACCACGTCCATGCCCACGCCACGCCCGGACACGTCCGAGATTTCGGTTTTGGTCGAGAACCCGGGGGCGAAGATCAGGTTGTAGCAGTCCGACTCGCTCAGGCGCTCGGCGGCGTCCTTGTCCATCAGGCCCTTTTCCACGGCCTTGGCACGCAGAATGTTCGGGTCCATGCCTTTGCCGTCATCGGAAATCGACAGCAGGATGTGGTCACCCTCCTGCTCGGCCGACAACACCACCCGCCCGGTACGGGCCTTGCCGGCTTCTTCACGCTCGTCGGGCATTTCCACACCGTGGTCCACGGCGTTGCGCACCAAGTGCACCAACGGGTCAGCCAGCGCCTCGACCAGGTTCTTGTCCAGGTCGGTTTCTTCGCCCACCAGTTCCAGGTTGATTTCTTTCTTCAACTGCCGGGCCAGGTCGCGTACCAGGCGCGGGAAGCGCCCGAACACCTTCTTGATCGGCTGCATGCGCGTCTTCATCACCGCGGTCTGCAGGTCGGCAGTGACCACGTCGAGGTTGGACACGGCCTTGGACATGGCCTCGTCGCCGCTGTTCAGGCCCAGGCGCACCAGGCGGTTACGCACCAGCACCAGTTCGCCGACCATGTTCATGATCTCGTCCAGGCGCGCGGTATCGACCCGCACGGTGGTTTCGGCCTCGCTGGCGCCATGCTTTTCGGCTGCAGGCGCCGGCGCACGGGGTGCCGGGGCTGGGGCGGGCTTGGCGGCAGCCGCAGGTGCCGCAGCGGCAGGCCTGGCGACCGGCGCAGGCCCGGCCTGTGCGGCAGGTGCCGGCTGTACCTTGGCGGGCGCTTCGGCAGCGGCCACTTCCCCGGTGAACTTGCCCTTGCCATGCAGTTGGTCCAGCAGCGCCTCGAATTCGTGCTCGCTGATTTCGTCACCCACCGCAGCCGTGGCTTCGGCCACCGGTGCCGGGGCTTTCGCGGCAGGCAAGGCATCGGCCTGGAAGGTGCCCTTGCCATGCAACTGGTCGAGCAGGGATTCGAACTCGGCATCGGTGATTTCGTCGCTGGCCGCCTGCTGGCTGGCAGGCGCAGGTGCAGCGGCCACTTCGGCGCTGAACTGGCCCTTGCCGTGCAACTGGTCGAGCAACGATTCGAATTCCGCGTCGGTGATGTCATCACCGCCCGCGCTAACGACTTCGTCTTGCACCTGTTCGGCGGCGGCCTGCGCCTTCACCGCATCCAGCGAGTCGAGCAACTGCTCGAATTCGCTGTCGGTGATATCCGCGTCGGCTTCGGCCTCAGCCACAGGAGGCTGGGCCACCGGCTCGGGCGCTACCGCTGCGGGCGCCGGGGCCGGCGCTGCGGCACCCGGCTCGGCCAGCCGCGCCAGGGCGGCCAGCAGCTCGGGCGTTGCAGGCGTCACTTCGCTGCGCTCGCGCACCTGGCCAAACATGCTGTTGACGGTATCCAGTGCTTCAAGCACCACGTCCATCAATTCCGAGTCGACCCGGCGCTCACCTTTGCGCAACACGTCGAACACGTTCTCGGCGATGTGGCAGCACTCCACCAGCTCATTGAGCTGGAGGAAGCCGGCGCCCCCTTTTACAGTGTGGAAACCGCGAAAGATCGCATTGAGCAAGTCGGCATCGTCCGGCCGGCTTTCCAGCTCGACCAGTTGCTCGGACAGTTGCTCAAGTATTTCGCCGGCCTCTACCAGGAAATCCTGGAGGATTTCTTCATCGGCGCCGAAGCTCATCAAACGTGCTCCTTAAAAACCCAGGCTGGACAGCAGATCATCGACATCGTCCTGACCGGACACAACGTCTTCACGCTTATCGGCATGAATCTGCGGACCTTCACCCCGAGTCGGATGTTTTTCTCGATCTTTTTCTGCACGCAATTGATCTTGGTCATGCTGGATGCCGGCGAAGCGGTCCACCTGGCTGGCCATCATCACCAGTTTCAGCAGGTTGCTTTCCACTTCCGTCACCAGGGCAGTGACCCGTTTGATCACCTGCCCGGTCAGGTCCTGGTAGTCCTGGGCCAGCAGAATGTCATTCAGATGGCCAGCCACCTTGCGGTTGCCTTCAGCGCTGTGCGTCAAGAAACTGTCGACACGTTTGACCAGGTCGCGGAACTCCGTGGCGGCCACTTCGCGGCGCATGAAGCGCTGCCAGTCTGCGCTCAGGGCGTTGGCTTCGGTGGCCAGGCCGTTGAGCACCGGGGTGCTTTCTTCGACCAGGTCCATGGTGCGGTTGGCCGCGCCTTCGGTGAGCTTGACCACATAGGACAGGCGCTCGGTGGCGTCGGTAATCTGCGACACCTCTTCAGCCTGCGGAATGGTCGGGTCGATCTGGAAACTGACGATGGCGCTGTGCAGCTCACGGGTCAGCTTGCCAACTTCCTGGTACAAGCCGCGATCGCGGGTCTGGTTCAGCTCGTGAATCAGCTGCACCGCCTCGCCGAAACGGCCCCGCTCCAGGCTTTCTACCAGCTCCTGGGCATGCTTCTTGAGCGTGGATTCAAACTCGCCCAACGACGTTTGTGATGAATTCATGGCGCGCCCCCTGACGTGACTCAGCCGTTGACGCGTTCGAAGATCTTCTCGATCTTTTCTTTGAGAACCTGCGCGGTGAACGGCTTGACCACATAGCCGTTAACGCCGGCCTGGGCCGCTTCGATGATCTGGTCACGCTTGGCTTCAGCCGTCACCATCAGCACCGGCAAGGCCCTGAGCTTGTCGCTGGCGCGCACCTTGCGCAGCAGGTCGATACCCGACATGCCCGGCATGTTCCAGTCGGTCACCAGGAAGTCGTAGTGGCCGTTTTCCAGCATCGGCAGCGCCGTGGTGCCGTCATCGGCTTCTTCGGTGTTGCTGAACCCCAGGTCACGCAGCAGGTTCTTGATGATCCGCCGCATCGTCGAAAAGTCGTCGACGATGAGGATTTTCATGTTCTTGTCCAATTAGACCTCCAAGCAGTCTCAAACGCGCTCGGCCCCGAGCGCGCACTCAATCAATTCGGTACAACGTGGAAAACGACTACAACGACAGCGGGCTCAACGTGCCCGCCATTCCCCCAGACGGCTGCGCAAGCGCGCGGCGCATTGGCTGTGCAACTGGCTGACCCGCGATTCGCTGACACCAAGGACCTCGCCGATCTCCTTGAGGTTCAGCTCCTCGTCATAGTAAAGCGCCAGTACCAGGCGCTCACGCTCGGGCAGGTTGGCAATGGCATCGGCCAACGCAGCCTGGAAACGCTCGTCCTCCAGGCCACGGGCAGGCTCAGCCTGGCCACTGGCACCATCCTCATGCAGCCCTTCGTGCTCGCCGTCCTGCAACAGGTCGTCAAAACTGAACAGGCGACTGCCCAGGGTATCGTTCAAGATCCCGTAGTAATCATCGAGACTCAACTTGAGTTCGGCAGCAACTTCATGATCTTTAGCGTCACGGCCGGTTCTTGCTTCAACGGCGCGCATGGCATCACTGACCATGCGGGTGTTGCGGTGCACCGAACGCGGCGCCCAGTCACCCTTGCGCACCTCGTCGAGCATGGCCCCGCGGATGCGGATGCCGGCGTAGGTTTCGAAGCTGGCGCCCTTGCTGGCGTCGTATTTGTTGGCCACTTCCAGCAGCCCGATCATGCCGGCCTGGATCAGGTCCTCGACCTGGATGTTGGCTGGCAGCCGGGCCAGCAGGTGGTAGGCAATGCGCTTGACCAGCGGGGCGTAGCGCTCGATCAGCTGGTACTGCGCGTCCTTCGACGCGCGGCTATACATCTTGAAGCCGCTGGCACTCATAGCACCGGACCCGCACTGGTGGGTTGCACCAGGCGCTCGACGAAGAACTCCAGGTGGCCGCGTGGGTTGGCTGGCAACGGCCAGGTGTCCACCTTCTGGGCGATGGCCTTGAAGGCCAGGGCGCATTTGGAGCGCGGGAAGGCTTCATAGACCGCGCGCTGTTTCTGCACGGCCTTGCGCACGCATTCGTCGTAGGGCACTGCGCCCACGTATTGCAGGGCCACGTCCAGAAAACGGTCGGTAACCTTGGTCAGCTTGGCGAACAGGTTGCGCCCTTCCTGCGGGCTCTGCGCCATGTTGGCCAGCACGCGGAAGCGGTTCATGCCGTAGTCGCGGTTCAGCAGCTTGATCAGCGCATAGGCGTCGGTGATGGACGTGGGCTCGTCGCACACCACCAGCAGGACCTCCTGGGCGGCGCGCACAAAGCTGACCACCGAGTCACCAATACCGGCAGCGGTGTCGATCACCAGCACGTCAAGGTTGTCACCGATCTCGCTGAACGCCTGGATAAGCCCCGCGTGCTGGGCGGGCGCCAGGTGCACCATGCTCTGGGTGCCCGAGGCGGCCGGCACGATACGCACCCCGCCAGGGCCCTGCAGCATCACATCGCGCAGCTCGCAGCGCCCCTCGATCACGTCTGCGAGGGTGCGTTTGGGGGTGAGGCCCAGCAGGACGTCGACATTGGCCAGGCCCAGGTCGGCGTCCAGCAGCATAACCCTGCGGCCCAGTTCGGCCAGTGCCAGGGACAGGTTCACTGAAACGTTGGTCTTGCCGACGCCACCTTTGCCGCCGGTCACGGCGATCACCTGTACGGGATGCATGCTACCCATGTCTGTTCTTTACCTTGTCTCGCTGGGACTCAGGCCACACGAAGGGCAATTCTGCGTGCCCCTTGGCATAGCTACCTTGCACACACTTCATGTTCAACCCACTCGCCGAGGGTTGTGGTAGAGATCAGCGAACATGTCGGCCATGGCCTCTTCGCTGGGCTCATCCTGCTGTTGCACACTGACCGCCCGGGTGACCAACTGGTGCCCGCGTGGCAGGTGAAGATCGTCCGGAATGCGCGGCCCATCGGTCAGATAGGCCACCGGCAGCCGGTAGCTGATGGCAAGGCTCAGCACATCGCCGAGGCTTGCCGATTCATCAAGTTTGGTCAAAATGCAACCGGCCAGGCCACAGCGGCTGTAGCTGTGGTAGGCGGCGGTGAGCACCTGCTTCTGGCTGGTGGTGGCCAGCACCAGGTAATTCTTCGCGGCGATGCCCCGCCCTGCCAGGGTTTCGAGCTGCATGCGCAGGGCCGGGTCGCTGGCCTGCAGGCCAGCAGTGTCGATGAGCACCACGCGCTTGCGCAGCAGCGGCTCCAGCGCCGCCGCCAGGGACTGACCGGGGTCGACGTAGGTGACAGGCACGTTGAGGATGCGGCCCAGGGTCTTGAGCTGCTCCTGGGCACCGATGCGAAAACTGTCCATGCTCACCAGCGCCAGGTTGTTCGCGCCGTACTTGAGCACATAGCGCGCGGCCAACTTGGCCAGGGTGGTGGTCTTGCCCATGCCGGCCGGGCCGACCACGGCAATCACACCGCCCGCCTCGATCGGCTCCACCTCCGGGATATCGATCATGCGTGCCAGGTGCGCCAGCAGCATGCGCCAGGCATGGCGCGGCTCCTCAATCTCGCCGGTCAGCGCCAGCAGCTCACGGGCGATCGGCCCGGACAGGCCCAGGCGCTGCAGCCGGCGCCACAGCGTAGCCTGTTGCGGCTTGCTGCCTTGCAGCTGGGTCCACGCCAGTGAGCCCAGTTGCACTTCAAGCAACTGGCGCAGGCCCGAAAGCTCGGAGCGCATGGCCTCGAACAGGCGCGGGTCTACCGACGCCTGCGCAGGGGCAGCGGCCGGCTGAGGGGCATCCACATGGGGTTCAACCAGCGGTTCGGCAGCGGTCAACGACTGCCCGGCAAACAATTGGCGGTTGCTCTCGCTGTTGTCCTGACGCTGGTCGAGCTCGGCCTGAACCGTGGCAATGCGCGAGTGGGTCTTGCGCAGTTCTTCTTCAAGCTCGGCATTGGGCACCCGCGGTGCCAGGGCGGACAATTTGTAGTCGAGCGCCGCCGTCAGCTCGACACCGCCGGCAATGCGGCGGTTACCGATGATGGCCGCATCAGCGCCCAGCTCATCGCGAACCAGCTTCATGGCCTGACGCATATCAGCAGCGAAAAATCGCTTAACTTGCATTATCCACTACCTCAGCCGTTAGGGCCCACGGTGGCAACGATGGTGACTTGCTTGTTGTCAGGAATTTCCTGATACGCCAGCACGTGCAGGTTCGGTACAGCCAGCCGGCCAAAACGCGAGAGCATGGCGCGGATCGGGCCGGCGACCAGGAGGATGGCCGGTTGGCCCTGCATCTCCTGACGCTGGGCGGCTTCGATCAGCGAACGCTGCAGCTTTTCGGCCATGCTCGGCTCCAGAAGAACACCGTCTTCCTGACCTTGCCCGGCCCGTTGCAGACTATTGAGCAAAATCTGTTCCAACCTGGGCTCAAGGGTGATCACAGGCAGCTCGGACTCAACGCCTACAATGCTTTGCACGATGGCGCGACACAATCCGACGCGCACTGCCGCCACCAGCGCGGCGGTATCTTGACTCTTGGCCGCATTGTTGGCGATGGACTCGGCAATGCTGCGAATGTCCCGCACCGGCACCTGCTCTGACAACAGCGCTTGCAATACCTTCAACAGCCCCGACAAGGAAATGACACCCGGCACCAGTTCTTCAGCCAGTTTAGGCGAAGCCTTGGCCAGTACCTGCAGCAGCTGCTGAACTTCTTCGTGGCCGATCAGTTCGTGGCAGTGTTTCTGCAGGATCTGGTTAAGGTGGGTGGCCACCACGGTGCTGGCATCTACCACGGTGTAGCCCAGTGACTGCGCCTGGGAGCGCTGGCCCACGTCGATCCACACCGCTTCCAGGCCGAAGGCCGGGTCACGGGCGGCGATGCCGTTGAGGGTGCCGAACACCTGGCCGGGGTTGATGGCCAGCTCGCGGTCCGGGTAGATCTCGGCTTCGGCCAGGATCACGCCCATGAGGGTCAGGCGATAGGCACTGGGCTGCAGGTCGAGGTTGTCGCGAATATGCACGGTGGGCATGAGGAAGCCCAGGTCCTGGGACAACTTCTTGCGCACGCCCTTGATGCGCGCCAGCAACTGCCCGCCCTGGTTGCGGTCCACCAGGGGGATCAGGCGGTAGCCCACTTCCAGGCCGATCATGTCGATCGGGGTGACGTCGTCCCAGCCCAGTTCCTTGGTTTCGGCTGCGCGCTGTGGCGAGGGCAGCAGGTCTTGTTGGCGTTGCGCTTCCTGCACCGCCAGCTGTTTGGTTTTCTGCTGCTTTTTCCAGACCAGGTAGGCGCCACCGCCCGCCATCAGGCCAAGGCTGAGGAAGGCGACATGGGGCATGCCGGGTACCAGGCCCATGACGATCATCAGCCCCCCCGACACCGCCAGCGCCTTGGGCGAGTCGAACATCTGCCGGTTGATCAGCTTGCCCATGTCCTCGGAGCCCGAGGCGCGGGTAACCATGATGGCGGCGGCAGTGGACAGCAACAGCGATGGCAACTGCGCCACCAAACCGTCACCGATGGTCAACAGGGCGTACACCTTACCGGCGTCGCCGAAGCTCATGCCATGCTGCAGCATGCCGATCAGCATGCCGCCGATCAGGTTGATGAACAGAATCAGCAGGCCGGCAATGGCGTCACCGCGCACGAACTTGCTGGCACCGTCCATCGAGCCGTAGAACTCGGCCTCCTGGGCCACCTCGCTACGGCGCGCCTTGGCCTGGGCCTGATCGATCAGGCCAGCGTTGAGGTCGGCGTCGATTGCCATCTGCTTGCCGGGCATGGCGTCCAGGGTGAACCGCGCACTTACCTCGGAGATACGCCCCGCGCCCTTGGTCACCACCACGAAGTTGATGATCATGAGGATGGCGAACACCACGGCACCGACCACGTAGTTGCCGCCGATCACTACTTCGCCAAAGGCCTGGATCACCTTGCCCGCAGCGCCGTGGCCCTCTTGGCCGTGCAGCATCACCACCCGGGTGGATGCCACGTTCAGGGCCAGGCGCAGCAGCGTGGCCACCAGCAGGATGGTGGGGAACGCAGCGAAGTCGAGCGGGCGCAGGGCGTAGACGCACACCAGCAGCACCACGATCGACAGGGCGATGTTGAAGGTGAAGAACACGTCCAGCAGGAACGGGGGGATCGGCAGCATCATCATTGCCAGCATCACCAGCAACAAAATCGGCACGCCCAGGTTGCCCCGGCCAAGCCCGGCCAGGTTGTGGCGGGCGTTGCTGATTAACTGAGTGCGATCCACCGCGAGTCCTCTTGATGCAAAACTTTGACGCCAGATGGGCGCCTGGCGCTGGCATTGCAAGAAGCTTTCCAACTTTGGGGGGGCTGGGAGATAAATCGGTTTCTCCCAGCACAGGCACTGAAATGCATGCCCTATCGATGACCGCCACCGTATAAAAGCGAGATTTGCATGGAAGAAACCCATGACGACGGTCGGACAAGGTCACTGCATCACTGCGGCTTACAGCGTGGGACGCCAGTGACAGGAGCCATCAGGGTTCTGCATTTCCCCATAGAGATGAATGGGCATTGCGATGGGCATGCCATGACGGGGCCAGCAGCGGAGAGCCTTTGCCACGCAGCACTGACATTCTTAAAGCTTATCGTACGGCGTTTTGAATGCCTCAATCCTCATCCAGAGGTGAAGACGCGTCGCGGATTATAGATGCCTCGACTTAATGCTTAACATGCGAGCTCGCCCAACGCAGGATGCTAAAGACATTGGAACATCGCTGACGCTGAAGCCATCCAATCCGTTATATAGAAACGCCCGTGACGATGGCTGAGGTGGCAGCGTTATGGTACCTTCGGCAGGCTTTTATAACGATCTCGGAGATTAGCGTGTCCCCGCTTCCTGACAGCTTCACAGTGCCAACAGGTTATCAGCAAAAAACCGCGATGGCGTTTGTTGCTGACTCACTTCGCAATGGCATCCTTTCAGGCAAGATTCCAGAGGGTGCACAATTGCGCCAAGATGAATTAGCGGCCAAATTCGGTGTAAGCCGCATGCCGATCCGTGATGCTATAAGACAACTTGAAGCGGAAGGATTGGTTACCACCGAGCGCAACAAAGGGGCGTTTGTCTCCGTCATGACGATTGACGATGTGGTCGAGATTTACGACATGCGCATCATGGCAGAAACGACTGCATTGGACTTTGGGTTTGGCGACATTTCCAATGAAGATATCTTGGAGATGGAAAAATGCATCCAAGCAATGGCTACCCAGCGAGATCCCCACACGCTAGGCGAGCTAAATGAGCAATTTCACAATTTTCTGTACGCGCGGTCAAAACGCCCTCGGCTGCTGGCACTCATAAAGTCGCTTCATCAAGCCGTCGACAGACACCTCCGTTTTTTGCTCAGCAACTTGGACTATCACCAGAAATCCGAAGAGGACCATTTTACCATTCTCGAGGCTTGCCGTAGGGGGGACCGTGAATTAGCCAAACACGTGCTACGGCACCACCTAGAAGCGGGAAGAGATGAGATCGTTAATTTCCTGAGTCGCCATCAGGGCATTAATTCGTAGCAGTCAAGGTTCCGACGATGCCCTGATCACAGCGCTGACCAACTCGTCTACGATGCTTTCAAGCGAATAGCCTGTGGCTTGGAACATTTTAGGGTACATACTCGCTTTGGTGAATCCAGGCAATGTGTTCACTTCATTCAGAATAAGCTCATCATTGTTCTGAAGGAAAAAATCGATCCTGGCCAAGCCTGTCAGGCCCAAGCATCGGAATACCTCCAAAGACAGCTGTTGGATGCTCATGGACAGCGTCAAAGAGACAGGGCTAGGCACAAGCAGCGTCGAGGGCTGATGAGCAGTGTACTTGGCATCGTAGTTATAAAAATCATGGCCAGTGACGGGCACAATTTCACCGGGCAGTGATGCAATGGCTCGCCCACGCCGCTCTAGGATTCCACACTCAATTTCCCTGCCTTTGATCTCTTTTTCCACGATCACCTTTGGATCCAGGTGTCGAGCCGCGGCGTAAGCCTCACGGTATTCGGACTCGCAGGTCACTCGCGCCACACCAATGGAAGATCCAGAAGTGGCAGGCTTCACGAAGAGCACCTCTCCGCCCAGGGAATCTAACAACCAAGACCAGGGGTGCATCTCATAACCCGCAATCCAGGGAGCCACCTTGATCCCCGCTGCGCTTACGAGTCGCTTGGTGACGTCTTTGTCCATGGAAACCGCAGAGCCGAGTATTCCCGAGCCGACGCACGGAATACCACACATGGCACTCAGCCCCTGGATCGCACCGTCTTCCCCATACAGTCCATGAAGTGCCGGAAAAATCAGGTCGACCGCGATTTCTTCTGAAGCAGATCCCGGGCCTGAATGGATCAACGCTGACCTACCAGGCTGCAGCGTCAGTACAGGTGCAGTTGTGTCCACCTCCCCTGGGAACTCACGTGGTCGGCCTTGGTAACGCCATACGCCGGTTCTGTCGATTCCAACGCAATGAACTGAGTGACCCAGAGAAATCAGGGCCTGGTGAAGGTTGCGGGCCGACATGAGAGATACGGCGTGCTCAGTGCTTCGCCCGCCAAAAATTAGCGCAATAACATTTTGTTTCATTTTGGATCTCCAGATACGGTTCGGCTCGGCTACTGTATCCAATATCCAATAAAGCGCAACGGCACGGACGCCTTTTCCCAACGAAATGGATGATCTACGCCCTTGTCTACCTCACCCACCTCCTCCACCAACAATCCTGCCTCTCGACGCTCTGGCTGGGCGTACAGCCGCCAGATCCGGGCCGTCGCTGTTTCAGCTCCCGAGTCTCCCAAGGGCGCAAAATCCACCCGAGCCTTGAATAGCTGCGAGCCTGTGAGCCTATTTAATGCCTGCAGGCACGCAGCGTATCTGGCGCAAATCGGAGGACGTACTGGAGGCTTAGGAACACATAGGCCGACACCTGGGCGACGACCAAGTACAGGCCCCCAGGGATTTTGCGCCTCACTTCGGTGGACTAGTAGATCGCCCCGCCACGGCCAGCGCCGGGGAATCCAGAATTTATTTTTGTTTCAGTCCAGTTATGCCGGTGGCGTTTGCGCGCAACCCCCTTGCGCATCACGCGACATCGTGCCGTACCCACTAGGCAGTCGCGCGCGCCTGTCATAGGCGTGACTGGCCCGAAGTAAGCGTAGGAGCGAGCAAAGCTCGC
>NZ_BCAV01000072.1:0-37578 GCF_001320125.1 Pseudomonas sp. NBRC 111119 | reverse complement strand
TAGGAGCGAGCGCAGCTCGCGATCAGCCCCCCAAAAAAACTCCCGCCCCCCAGTCAAGTCATTGAGAAACGATGACTTTTTCTACCTCAGAGGTTGTATCTGCGCCCAGTCCCGGTACAATGGCGCCACTCGCTGCTCAGCGAGACATGTAGTGGTGGCCCTGTCGGTCCCCCCGCATTGATTACCCGTTAACCTGGTCAGGCCCGGAAGGGAGCAGCCATAGCGGGAACATCGAGTGCCGGGGTGTGGCTGACGGGGCCGCCTCCATTCTGCCCCTTGTAAATCTCAATCCGGTGGCGTTGGTTTGAAAGGACGGGCGGTTAGCCGCCATAGCGTTCGACCAGCCGCTCGATTTCCCCTGATGCCTTCATTCGTACCAGTGCCCGCAGGAATGCCTGTGCCGGGATGTCGGGGTCATTACGCACCATGCACCCCAGGTCCTGGTCATCCAGCACCGCCAGCGCCTGCAGTTGCTGCCCTGCAGGCGCCTGGCGGTTGAACCACTGCAAGGACAGCTGGTTGCTCACCGCGTAGCGGTAGCGACCGGCCTGCAGCTTCTGCAGGGCCAGCAACTGGTTACGGCTGTCTTCACGGTGCACGCGGTTCTGCGCCAGCAGCGGTTGCAGGGTGGCATAGGTGTAGCCCAGCACCGTGCCGATGGCCTGGGGCGGCAGCTGCTCCGGGAGGCCAGGGCCGGCTTCCCCGGCGCGGGCTACCAATAGATCGCGCTGGTGAATCAGCGGGATGCTCCAGATGAAATCCTTGGGTCGATCGATCAGCCACTGGGTGCTGACATAACAGCGCACATCGATGTCGCCGCCGTTCATGGCCTCTTCCAGCCTCAGCCTGGCCATCACGTGGTATTCGGCACGGGCACCCGCCGCCTGGGCGGCCGCCTGCATCAGGTCGTACAGAAGGCCTTCGACCGGCTGATCGCCTTCGATGCGCACCAGTGGCATGCTCCAGCTCTCCGCCACCGAAAAACGCAGCACCGGCTGATCCGCCAGGCATTGCGCCGTCCATAACAGCAACAGGGCCAGCAAGGTTCGCAAAGCAGTTCCTCCGTGAGCCGCACAGGTGATAGCCAAGTCTAGACCAACCAGGCAGGGTGCAATTTTGCCCCCGCTCCGCTAGCATTAGCGATCTTCCGCTCTATCAGGCTACGATGGTTTTTCGATGAGTTATCAGGTTCTTGCACGTAAATGGCGTCCGCGCTCGTTTCGCGAAATGGTCGGCCAGGCCCATGTGCTCAAGGCCTTGATCAACGCGCTGGACAACCAGCGCCTGCACCATGCCTACCTGTTCACAGGTACCCGTGGTGTGGGCAAGACTACCATCGCACGCATCATAGCCAAGTGCCTGAACTGCGAAACCGGCATCACCTCCACCCCCTGCGGCACCTGCTCGGTGTGCCGCGAAATCGACGAAGGCCGCTTCGTTGACCTGATCGAGATCGACGCCGCCAGCCGCACCAAGGTGGAAGACACCCGCGAGCTGCTGGACAACGTGCAGTACGCCCCCAGCCGTGGTCGCTTCAAGGTCTACCTGATCGACGAAGTGCACATGCTGTCTACCCATTCCTTCAACGCCTTGCTCAAGACGCTGGAAGAGCCGCCGCCCTACGTCAAGTTCATCCTGGCCACCACCGACCCGCAGAAGCTGCCGGCTACCATCCTGTCGCGCTGCCTGCAGTTCTCGCTGAAAAACATGAGCCCGGAACGGGTGGTGGAACACCTCAGCCACGTGCTGCAGGCCGAAAACGTACCCTTTGAGCCCGATGCGCTGTGGCTGTTGGGCCGTGCGGCAGATGGCTCGATGCGCGATGCCATGAGCCTCACCGACCAGGCCATCGCCTTTGGCGAGGGCAAGGTGCTGGCGGCTGATGTGCGTGCCATGCTCGGCAGCCTGGACCATGGGCAGGTCTACGATGTGCTGCAAGCGTTGCTCGAGGGCGACGCGCGGGCCTTGCTGGAGGCCATTCGCAACCTGGCCGAGCAGGGCCCGGACTGGGCAGGTGTGCTGGCCGAAATGCTCAACGTGCTGCACCGCGTGGCCATTGCCCAGGCGCTGCCAGAAGCCGTGGACAACGGCCAGGGTGATCGCGAGCGGGTGCTGGCCCTGGCTGCGGCACTGCCGGCCGAGGATGTGCAGTTTTATTACCAGATGGGCCTGATCGGCCGCCGCGACCTGCCTTTGGCGCCGGAGCCGCGCGGGGGGTTCGAGATGGTTTTGCTGCGCATGTTGGCATTCCGCCCGGCCGATACGGACGATGCCCCGAAGCCGCAGCTAAAGCCAGTGGGGATCAGCCAAGCCACAGCTGATTCCGCCAAGCCGGTGGCAGCCCAGGCCCCCGTGGCGCAGCCGGCAGTGCAGGCCGTGCCGCTTGAGCCGGTGGCGGCTGCCCCGGACGTGGAGGTGCCGCCCCCGGCCACCGCGGACCATGAGCCAGAGGCGCAACGCGACCCCGAGATAGAAGCCGAAATCGAAGCCATCTCGGTGCCCGAGCCCGTCGCCGAGGTGGTCGACCTGCCCTGGGAAGAGCCTGCGCCGCCTGTTGCCCAGGTCGCTGCCCCGGCGCCTGCGCCCGAGCCCCAGCCTATTGCCCCGCCGGTTGCACAGCCGGCGGCGGCTTCCCATGACGACGCCCCGCCGTTCGACCCCGGCGCCTATGCCGCCGTGGGCATGGACCGCGACGACGAGCCGCCGCTGGATGAAGACTATTACGTGGGCGAGAGTGACCCCGCTGGCTTCAGCTACCTGGACGAGCTCGCCGAGCATGTGCAGGAGGAGCCCGCCCAGCCTGCTGCCGAGCCATTGCCTGCAGCCAGGCCTGCCACTGGCCTGGCCCTGCAATGGCTGGAATTATTCCCGCAGTTGCCCGTATCGGGCATGACGGGCAACATCGCAGCCAACTGCACGCTGATCGCGGCCGAGGGTGACGACTGGCTGCTGCACCTGGACCCTGGCCAGGGTGCGCTGTTCAACGCCACCCAGCAGCGGCGGCTTAATGAGGCGCTCAACCAGCACCTGGGTCGCACCCTCAACCTGCGCATCGAACTGGTCCTCCCGGAGCAGGAAACCCCTGCCCAGGCGGCTTCACGCAAACGCATCGAGCGCCAGCACGAAGCCGTGACCTCGATCGAGCAAGACCCGTTGATCCAGCAGATGATCAAGCTGTTTGGCGCCAAGGTGCGTCAGGATACTATTGAGCCTGTAGAGGCCCTGGCCAGTCAGGGCCAATAACCGATAACCATGCAGCCGGCTTCGTGGCGGGCTGCATTACATGACCCAATCGAGGTATCTCCCCATGATGAAAGGTGGCATGGCCGGCCTGATGAAGCAGGCCCAGCAGATGCAAGAAAAGATGCAGAAAATGCAGGAAGAGCTGGCCAACGCGGAAGTCACCGGCCAGTCCGGTGGTGGCCTGGTCAGCGTGGTGATGACTGGCCGGCATGACGTCAAGCGCGTCAGCATCGACCAGAGCCTGATGTCGACCGAGGAAGACGACAAGGAAGTGCTGGAAGACCTCATTGCCGCAGCCCTGAACGACGCTGTGCGCAAGATCGAGCAGAGCAGCCAGGAAAAAATGGGCGGCATGACCGCTGGCATGCAACTGCCGCCGGGCTTCAAGATGCCGTTCTAAGGCAATTTGAGGTTCACGAGCCGCCGCTGAAACCAGCGGCGGTTTTTTTTGCGCTGTTAGCAGCGTACTGCGGTCGAAATAGCCAGGCGCAGGCACAATGGCGGATTTGACGCCACTGCCCACGCTGGGTATAAACCGCCTCTTATTGATTTGTCAGGCCTTTCCCATGAGCTTCAGCCCTCTCATCCGCCAACTGATCGATGGCCTGCGCATCCTAACGGGCGTTGGCCAGAAAACCGCCCAACGCATGGCCCTGCAGCTGCTTGAGCGCGACCGCAGCGGCGGCATGCGCTTGGCCCAGGCGCTGACCCAGGCCATGGAAGGGGTAGGGCATTGCCGTCAGTGCCGCACCCTCACAGAGCAGGACCTGTGCCCGCAGTGCGCCGACCCACGCCGTGACGATACCCAGCTGTGCGTGGTGGAGGGCCCCACCGATGTCTATGCCGTGGAGCAGGCCGGTTACCGTGGCCGCTACTTCGTGCTCAAGGGCCATCTGTCCCCGCTGGACGGCCTGGGGCCCGAGGCCATCGGTATTCCCCAACTGATGGCGCGCATCGAGGAGCAGGGCACCTTCAGCGAGGTGATCCTGGCCACCAACCCAACGGTGGAAGGTGAGGCAACCGCCCATTACATCGCGCAGTTGCTGGCCGAGAAAGGCCTGGTGGCATCGCGCATAGCCCATGGCGTGCCCCTGGGCGGCGAGCTGGAAATGGTCGATGGCGGCACCCTGGCCCACGCGTTTGCGGGCCGTCGGCCGATCTCGCTGTAACCGGGCGCGCTGCAAGCCGACCCTGCAGCACGCCGCTTGGCCGCTCAGCGCTCGCTGAGGGAGAACTCGGTAAGGCAGAAGGTGGGCACGCCTGCCGCCTGCAGCCGGCGCGAGCCATCCAGTTCGGGGAGGTCGATGATGGCTGCGGCCTCGAACACTTGCGCACCGGTGCGGCGCACCAGATTGGCAGCTGCCAGCAGTGTGCCGCCTGTCGCGATCAGGTCATCGAAGATCAGCACCGAATCCCCTTCGCACAGGCTGTCGGCGTGCACTTCAAGGAACGCTTCGCCGTACTCTGTCTGGTAGCCTTCGCTGAGCACGTCGGCGGGCAGCTTGCCCTGCTTGCGGAACAGGATCAGAGGCTTGTTCAGCTGGTGGGCGATGATCGAACCGATCAGGAAGCCGCGCGCATCCATGGCGCCGATGTGGGTGAACTCGGCCTCGACGTAGCGTTCGATAAACTGGTCGGCTACATAGCGCAGCCCGCGCGGCGACTGGAACAGCGGGGTGATATCGCGGAAGATCACACCCGGTTTGGGGAAGTCCACTACCGGGCGGATCAGGGCTTTGAGGTCGAAAGCGTCGCTGTGCATTGTTGCAGGTATCCTGGGAAAACGAATGGCCAAGTATACCTGCTAAAGCGCGCTTCAGGCCTCGATTGCACCACCGGCCAGCGCGCACAGCTGGATCGGGTCCAGAATGTGCACTTCCTTGCCTTCCGCATGCAGCAGGCCGTTCTGCTGGAAGCGGGTGAACACCCGTGACACGGTTTCCACCGCCAGACCCAGGTAGTTGCCGATTTCGTTGCGCGACATGCTCAGGCGGAACTGGTTGGCCGAGTACCCACGGGCGCGGAAGCGCGCCGACAGGTTGACCAGGAAGGTGGCGATGCGCTCGTCGGCGGTTTTCTTCGACAGCAGCAGCATCATCTGCTGGTCGTCGCGGATTTCACGGCTCATCACCCGCATCAGCTGGCGGCGCAGCTGGGGCAGTTGCACCGACAGCTCGTCCAGGCGCTCGAAGGGGATTTCGCACACCGACGTGGTTTCCTGAGCCTGGGCCGATACCGGGTAGGCCTCGGTGTCCATGCCCGACAGCCCCACCAGTTCGCTGGGCAGGTGGAAGCCGGTGATCTGCTCCTCGCCGCTGTCGCTGAGGCTGAAGGTTTTCAGGGCGCCGGAGCGAACTGCGTAGACCGAGCCGAAATTGTCACCCTGGCGGAACAGAAACTCGCCTTTTTTCAGCGGGCGACCCCGCTTGACGATTTCATCCAATGCATCCATGTCTTCCAGGTTTAGCGAAAGAGGCAGGCACAGTGGGGCCAGGCTGCAATCCTTGCAATGGGCCTGGTTGTGTGGGCGCAGTTTGACTGGCTCGGACATTTTGACTCGATCCTTGTGGGAAAGCACACATAAGCCGTAAGGGTAACCCACGAAGGAGGGTGTAGGCCAGCGTGCTCGACTATGGTACGACCCGGCGAAACCCCCGGCAGGCAACTGCCGGAGTTCATGTGCGCTTATGGTCCGCCTGGCTGGGGCGGTTGTCCATGCGGCTGAACGCCTCGGCCGTCAGATCACCCGCGAGAAGCGCTGGCGGTTCTGCATGGCCAGGTAGGCGTCGAACACCATGCACACCGAGCGCGCCAGCAGGCGGCCGGCTGGCAGGATCCGAATGCCCTTGTCGTCCAGGCGGATCAGGCCGTCGCGCTGCAAGGTCAGCAGTTCGGGCCAAAGGTCGTTGAAGTATCCCCGAAAATCGATGGTGAAGGCTTTTTCGATAGGCTCGAAATCCAGTTCGAAGTGGCAGATCAGTTGCTGGATCACCGCCCGGCGAATACGGTCGTCGGTGTTGCACAGCAGGCCGCGCTGGGTGGCGAGCTGGGCGTTGGACAGGCTGTCCTGGTAGGTGTTGAGGTCGCTGCTGTTCTGGCAGTACAGGTCGCCGATCTGGCTGATGGCCGAAACGCCCAGGCCGATCAGGTCGCAGTGCCCGTGGGTGGTGTAGCCCTGGAAGTTGCGCTGCAGGGTGCCTTCCTCCTGGGCAATGGCCAGTTCGTCGTCCGGCAGGGCAAAGTGGTCCATGCCGATGTAGCGATACCCTGCGGCGGTCAACTGATCGATGGTGGCATGCAGCATCTCCAGCTTGGCGGCTGCGCTGGGCAGCTCGCCGGCCTCGATGCGCCGTTGCGGCATGAAGCGCTCGGGCAGGTGGGCATAGTTGAACACCGACAGCCGGTCAGGCTGCAGGCGGATCACTTCTTCGACGGTGCGGGCGAAACCTTCCGGGGTTTGCCGTGGCAGGCCGTAGATCAGGTCAAGGTTGATCGAGCGGAACTGCAGGGTGCGGGCAGCTTCGATCAGCGTGCGTGTCTGCTCCAGGCTTTGCAGGCGGTTGACCGCACGCTGTACGGCGGGGTCCAGGTCCTGCACACCCAGGCTGACGCGGTTGAAGCCCAGCTCGCGCAGCAGCCCCATGGTCGACCAGTCCGCTTCGCGGGGGTCGATTTCGATGCCGTAATCGCCGGAATCGTCGTCCAGCAGGTTGAAGTGCTGACGCAGCGTCGCCATCAGCTGGCGCAGCTCCACGTGGCTGAGGAAGGTGGGCGTACCGCCGCCAAAATGCAGCTGTTCAACACGCTGTTTGCCATCCAGGTGGCAGGCCACCAGCTGGATTTCCTGCTCCAGGCGCTGCAGGTAGGGCGCCGCACGGGCGCGGTCCTTGGTGATGACCTTGTTGCAGGCGCAGTAGTAGCAGATGTTGGCGCAGAACGGCACGTGCACGTACAACGACAGGGGGCGCACCGCCCGACGGCTCTCGCGCAGGGCGTGCAGCAGGTCGAACGAGCCCACCTCGCTGTGCAGTTGCACGGCGGTCGGGTAGGAGGTGTAGCGTGGCCCGGCCAGATCGTAGCGGCGGATCAGGTCGGTGTCCCAACGTAGGTCGTCGAGCATGAGGGCGGTCCCCGGAAAGAGCAGCAATGCTCCGGAGTCTAGGGGCGTCTGTAGGAATCTGTGTTGATTTGTATCAACCGCCCGCGACACGTGGCCGCTTCAGTGCCCCATAAGCCAGTGCTGGTGCGGGCCGGGCAGGGTCCAGATGCCAAACAGCATCACCAACACCCCGCCTGCCACGCGCACGCTGCGCCGTCTCAACAAAGCGTTTACCCGTTCTGCCGCCAGCCCGGTGGCCAACAGCACCGGCCAGGTACCCAGGCCGAAGGCCAGCATCAGGGCCGCGCTGTAGCCTGCATTACCCTGGCTGGCCGCCCACAACAGGGTGCTGTAGACCAGGCCGCAGGGCAGCCACCCCCACAGGGCCCCCAGCAGCATGGCCCGCGGCACGCTGGACACCGGCAGCAAGCGCGTCGCCAGCGGCTGAATGTGCCGCCACAACCCGCGCCCCAAGGCCTCCACCCGCGTCAGCCCGCTCCACCAGCCGGCCAGGTACAGGCCCATGGCAATCAGCAGCAGCGCCGCCGCCGTGCGCAGCACCACCGCTGCCGGGCCGCTGGCCACGGCCCAGCCGGCCAGGCCCAGCAGCAGCCCGGCGCAGGCATAGCTGCACACGCGGCCGAGGTTGTACGCCAGCAGCAGGCGCAGGCGCCTGCTGCGTTGCTCGGGGGGGATGGCCAGGGTCAGTGCGCCCATCAGCCCGCCGCACATGCCCAGGCAGTGGCCACCGCCCAGCAGGCCCAGCACAAGGGCAGAACCCAGCAGGGGGAGCAGGTCATGCACGGGGTGGTTGTTCCTCGGGTTGTTCGTGTGAGGGGGGCACGTCGGTGGGCGGCGCCTTCACCGCTGCCTGGTGGCGCGGGTCCTGATCGTCGAACAGAATGCTGTGGGCGGGGCTTTCCAGGTCGTCGTACTGCCCGCTGTCCACTGCCCAGAAAAAGATGTACACGGCCACGCCGACCAGCAGCAACGCCGCAGGGATCATGATATAGAGGGCGGGCATGGCGATTTCCTCACCTGGTAGGTTGCAGGGGTGGGCGTTGATGCCAGGGCGGGCTGGCGGGTCAGGCGCAGGGCGTTGAGCACCACCACCAGCGAGCTGACCGACATGCCGATGGCTGCCCACACGGGGGTGACCCAGCCAACCGCCGCAAAGGGCAGCATCAGGCCATTGTACAGGCTTGCCCACAACAGGTTCTGGAGGATGTTGCGCCGTGTGCGCCGGGCCAGCTCGAAGGCCTGTACCAGCGCCTGCAGGCGGTTGGACAACAGCACGGCATCGGCGCTGGTCTTGGCAAGGTCGGTGGCGCTGCCCATGGCGATGCTGATGTCGGCTGCAGCCAGTACTGGCACGTCATTCACCCCATCACCCAACATCAGCACTTTGCGCCCAGCCTGCTGCAAGGCCTTCAGCCGCTCCAGCTTGTCGTCCGGGCGCAGGCCGCCCACGGCGTCGTCGATGCCCAGTTGCGCGGCCACTTCGGTGACCATCGGCGAGCTGTCGCCCGACAGCAGCAGCGTGCGCCAGCCACGGGCACGGCAGGCGGCAAGCAGGGCAGGGGCGTCGTCCCGCAGGCGGTCGTCCAGGCCGAACCAGGCCAGCGGCCCCTGGCGCCCGCCCAGCAACAGCCACTGGCCCCGGGGCTCGGGAATGGCAGGTGCCGGTGTGCCACTCAAGGCGCACACGAACGCCGCCTGGCCGATGCGCAGGCGTTGGCCGTCGACCTGCCCCTCAAGGCCCAGGCCGGGCACCGTCTGAACATCCTCGGCAGCCCTGGCAACGCGGCCAAACGCCCTGGCAATGGGGTGCTCGGAGCGGTTTTCCAGGGCGGCGGCCAGGCTCAGGCATTCATCGGCCCCCAGGCTGCCCAGCGGGCGAATGCTGCGCAATGTCAGGCGGCCTTCGGTCAGTGTGCCGGTCTTGTCGAAAATCACCGTATCGATCTGGTTCAGCCCTTCCAGCACATGGCCCCGGGTCACCAGCAAACCCAGCTTGTGCAAGGTGCCGGTGGCGGCTGTCAGCGCGGTAGGGGTGGCCAGCGACAGTGCGCATGGGCAGGTTGCCACCAGCATCGCCAGCACGATCCAGAACGCGCGGTCAGGGGCTTGCTGCCACCACCACAGGCCGATGGCGACGGCGGCCAGCAGCGAAAACAACAGAAACAGTTGCGAGGCGCGGTCGGCGATTTCCGCCAGGCGCGGCTTTTCGGTTTGTGCCCGCTCCAGCAGGCGCACGATGGCCGACAGGCGCGAGTCATGGCCCACGGCCTCGACCGCTACATGCAGGGTGCTTTCGACGTTCAGTGTGCCGCCCGTCACACGCTCCCCAATGCGGCGCGGCTGCGGCAGGTATTCGCCCGTCAGCAGTGACTCATCCACACTCGAGCGGCCCTCGACGATGCACCCGTCGGCCGGGATCACGGCCCCGGGCAGCACCTGCACGGTATCGCCGCAGCGCAGTTCGCTGAGCAGAATGCGCTCGCTGCGGCCCAGTGCATCCAGGCGCAGGCACGAGGCTGGCAGCAGGTTGACCAGCTGCGCCGTGGCCGCAGCCGTGCGCTCGCGGGCACGGCGTTCCAGGTAGCGGCCGGTCAGCAAGAACAGCGCGAACATGCCCACCGTGTCGAAGTACAGCTCACCGCTGCCGGTGATGGCGGTCCAGATGCCGGCACCGAAGGCCAGGGCGATGGCCAGTGACACCGACAGGTCCATGGTCAGGTGGCGCGTGCGCAGGTCGCGGGCAGCTCCCTTGAAAAACGGCGCGCAGCTGTAGAACACGATCGGGATGGTCAGGAACAATGCCACCCAGCGCAGGATGGTGTGCATCTCGGGCGACAGGTCGATGTTGAACTCAGGCCAGGTGGCCATGGTTGCCATCATCGCCTGGAACCACAGCAGCCCGGCCACGCCCAGGCGGCGCAAGGCGCTGCGGTTTTCCCGGGCCAACTGCTCGGCGGCCTGGTCCGGCTGGTAGGGGTGGGCGGCATAACCGATCTGGCGCAACTGTGCCAGCACCGCGGAGAGCGGCAACTGCTGGTCGTCCCAGCTCAGCAGCAGGCGGTGGTTGGACAGGTTCAGGCGTGCCTCGGCCACGCCGGGCAGGTTGCGCAGGTGCTTGTCGATCAGCCAGCCACACGCCGCGCAACTTACCCCTTCTACCAGCAGCGTGGTTTCGGCCAGTTGGCCTTCGTGGCGCACGAAAGCCTGCTGCACATCGCTGCGGTCGTACAGGGCCAGCTCATCCTGCAACTGGCGGGGCAGGGCGTCGGGGTTGGCGCTGGTTTCACTGCGGTGCTGGTAATAGTGCTCAAGCCCCCCTGCCACGATCGACTCGGCCACCGCCTGGCACCCTGGGCAACAGAATGGCCGGGGCTCACCCAGCACGACGGCGCTGAACTGGCTGCCCGCAGGAACGGGCAAGGCACAGTGAAAGCAGGGGGTGGGTTGGGTCATTGCTGGCGCTCGGCACCTTGCAGGGCTTCGTCACCCAATTGCAGGTCCACCCCGTGCTCGACCTTTTCTTCCTCGAACAGGCGCCATACCTGGCCGCCTTCGTTGCCCAGCAACTCGACGAAGCGGCGGCCGTCCACCTTGTCATCCAGTTGCCCCACGTACCGGCCCGCTTCGGCCTGGCTCAGCAGCACCTTGCGGTCTTTCTGCGGCTGGGTCGGCGAAATCAGGTTCAGCTCCAGGGTTTGCGGGTGGCTGCTGCCGGTCAGGCGCAGGTCCACCTCGCCGGTCAGCTCATCCAGGTGCACGCTGGCTTTGAGGCCCAGTTGCTGGGCCAGCAGTTCGCGGTCCAGGGAGCGGTTGATGCCCTTGCCAGCCTCGTAGTAGTTGTCGTTCACCAGGTTGTCCGGGTTGCGAACGGCGATGCTGACCATGGTCAGGCTCAGGCAGACCGAAGTGGTCAGGATGCCGATGATGATCCAGGGCCAAAGGTGCTTGTACCAGGGGCTGGCGGCGGTGGCAGGCATTGTCGTGCTTCTCTCCTAGCGGATCTGGGGGCCGATGAAACGGCTCTTGGCTTCAACCTGTGCGTCGCTGTCATCGGCGCTCTTGAGGATGAAGGTGACTTCGTTGGTGGTCGAGGGCAGCTTTTCGGGTGCCACCGACAACTGCACCGGCAGGCTGACGATGTCGCCGGCAGCCACGTGAATCTCGCGTTGGCCGTCCAGTTTCAGGTCCGGCAAGCCGGCGGCCTCCAGTACGTAAACATGGTCGCGCTGGTCTTTGTTCATCACCTTGAGGCTGTACACGTTCTCGATCCGCCCCTGGGCGTTCTCGCGGTACAGCACGCGGTCCTTGCTCACGTCCAGGCCTACCAGTGGTCGGATGGCGAAGGCCGTGGCCAAGGCGCCGATCATCACCAGCAGCACGATGGCGTAGCCAATCAGCCGTGGGCGCAGCATGTGGGTTTTCTGGCCGGACAGGTTGTGCTCGGTGGTGTAGCTGATCAAGCCTTTGGGGTAGTGCATCTTGTCCATGATGCTGTCACAGGCATCGATGCACGCCGCGCAGCCGATGCACTCGATCTGCAGGCCGTCACGGATGTCGATGCCGGTGGGGCACACCTGCACGCACATGGTGCAATCGATGCAGTCGCCCAGGCCCTTGGCCTTGTAGTCCACGTCTTTCTTGCGCGGGCCACGGGTTTCGCCACGGCGCGGGTCGTAAGACACAATCAGGGTGTCCTTGTCGAACATCACGCTCTGGAAGCGTGCATAGGGGCACATGTACACGCACACCTGCTCGCGCAGCCAGCCCGCATTGCCGTAGGTGGCGAGGGTGAAGAAGCCGACCCAGAAGTACGACCAGCCATCCGCCTGGCCGGTGAAAAAGTCGATTACCAGTTCGCGTATCGGCGCGAAGTAGCCGACGAAGGTCATGCCGGTGACGAAGCCGATCAGCAGCCACAGGCTGTGCTTGGCCAGCTTGCGCACGAACTTGTTGCCGCTCATGGGCGCCTTGTCCAGCTTCATGCGCTGGTTGCGGTCGCCCTCGGTGACCTTCTCGCACCACATGAAGATCCACGTCCACACGCTCTGCGGGCAGGTGTAGCCGCACCAGACGCGCCCGGCGTACACGGTGATGAAGAACAGGCCGAAGGCGGCAACGATCAGAATGCCCGACAGCAGGATGAAGTCCTGGGGCCAGATGGTGGCGCCAAAGATGTAGAACTTGCGCTCCGGCAGGTCCCACCACACTGCCTGGTGGCCGCCCCAGTTCAGCCACACGGTGCCGAAATACAGCAGAAACAGCGCCGCGCCGCCCACCATGCGCAGGCGCCGGAACAGGCCGGTGAAGGCGCGGGTGTAGATTTTTTCGCGCGAGGCGTAGAGGTCGACGGAGTCCTTCCCTTTGCTGGCAGGCGGGGTTACGTCATGTACCGGAATGTGCTTGCTCATCATCATGTCCCACGGCAGTGGAGAAACGCTGCGGCCAGTGCATGCCGGCTGCAGTCTCGCGCAATCTGCTAGCGCTCTGCGGGCCATGATACGCCGGTGATGGCACGCAGTGGTCGCATTGCGACCTTATGCCGCATTGGGTTCACGCCCTGAATCGTGATATGGCGAGTGTCAATTGATCCAGGTCATCAGGCGGCGAGAAATGCGTGGCTGTACTGGCCTCTTCGCGGCTGAAGCCGCTCCCACGGATACCCGCACCCACTGCAAAACGGGTGGGGGATGTGGGGGCGGGTTTGCCCGCGACGGGGCCAGGCCTGCTTACTCCACCTCTGCCGGCGCATCCTGATGCGACAGGCTGTACACGTAGGCGGCCAGCAAATGCACCCTGTCATTGCCCTGCAACTGCTCCTGCGCCGGCATCTGCCCTTGGCGACCATAGCGGATGGTCTGCTGCAGCTGGGCAAAGCTCGAGCCGTAGATGAACGCCTGCGGGTGCGTCAGGTTTGGCGCACCCATGGCCGGCGTACCCTTGCCCTCGGGCCCGTGGCAGGCCACGCAATTGGTCGCGAAGATCTTCTGGCCGTTTTCCACATCGGCCTTGACGCCTTCGGGCAGCGTGCGCCCATCGAGCTTGCTGACCACGAATGCGGCCACGTCGGCCACGCCCTGTTCGCCGATCACCTCGGCCCATGCCGGCATCACCCCATGACGGCCACCCATGATGGTCGCCTTGATGGTGTCCGGCTCACCGCCCCAGCGCCAGTCGTTGTCGGTCAGGTTGGGGAAGCCATAGGCGCCCTTGGCGTCCGAGCCGTGGCACACCGAACAGTTGGAGGCAAACAACCTGGCCCCCATTTTCAGGGCTTGTGGGTCCTTGGCCACGTCCGCAATGGGCATGGCGGCGAACTTGGCGAAAATCGGGCCGAAGCGGGCGTCGGCCTTGGCCATCTCCTTTTCCCACTCATGGGCGCCCGTCCAGCCGGCCTCGCCGTTGGCGAACTCGGTCTGCTTGTCGTTATCCAGGTAGCTGTACCCCGGCAGCATGCCCTTCCAGTTGCCCAGGCCCGGGTACAGCACCAGGTAGCCCAAGGCAAAGATGATGGTGCCGACGAACAGCCAGAACCACCATTTGGGCAGGGGGTTGTCGTACTCCTCGATGCCGTCGAAGGCATGGCCGACGGTTTCGTTGGTGACTTCGTCGCGCTGGCCCTTGCGGGTGGACAGCAGCAACCAGGTCAGCGCGAAGATGGTACCCAGGGTCAGGACCGTGATGTACACACTCCAGAAGGTTGTCATTGTTGTTTTCTCCCAGACGCGTTTGCTTGCGCTTTCTCGACGTGGCGGCGGGCCTCGGGGTCATCTGCGAATGGCAGCTGGGTCGCTTCGTCGAAATCCTTCTTGCGGCGTGGGCTGAACACCCATAACGCCAGCCCGACAAAGGCCACCAGCACCACCACAGTGCCCAGGCCGCGAATCATCCCGATATCCATCAGCGTCACCGTTTGCTCTTGATGAGGGTGCCAAGGCCTTGCAGGTAGGCCACCAGGGCGTCCATCTCGGTTTTACCCTTGACCGCGTCGCGGGCGCCGGCGATATCTGCGTCGGTGTACGGCGTGCCCAGGGTGCGCAGTACCTCCATCTTCTTCGCCGTATCACGGCCGTCGAGTGTGTTCTCCACCAGCCACGGGTAGGCCGGCATCTTCGATTCCGGTACCACGTTGCGCGGGTTGTACAGGTGCGCCCGGTGCCAGTCGTCCGAGTAGCGGCCGCCGACACGGGCCAGGTCCGGCCCGGTACGCTTGGAGCCCCACAGGAACGGGTGGTCCCACACGCTCTCGCCGGCCACCGAGTAATGGCCATAGCGCTCGGTTTCGGCGCGGAACGGGCGGATCATCTGCGAATGGCAACCCACGCAGCCTTCGCGGATGTAGATATCGCGCCCTTCCAGTTCCAGCGCGGTGCGCGGCTTCATGCCCTCCACCGGTTTGTTGGTGACGTCCTGGAAGAACAGCGGGACGATCTGGGTAAGGCCACCGATGCTCACGGCGATGACCATGAAGAACGCCAGCAGGCCTATGTTCTTCTCAACGGCTTCGTGCTTCATCAGTGCGCTCCCACGATGACGATCTTGGCGGCTGCCTCGGCTTGTACCGGGTTGGCGGCCCGTACCGTGCGCCAGACGTTGTAGGCCATCAGCAGCATGCCGCTGGCGAAGAACGCGCCGCCCAGCGCCCGCACGATGTAGCCGGGGTGGCTGGCTTGCAGGGCTTCGACGAACGAGTAGGTCAGGGTGCCGTCATCGTTGATCGCACGCCACATCAGGCCCTGGGTGATGCCGTTGACCCACATCGAGGCGATGTACAGCACGGTGCCGATGGTGGCCAGCCAGAAGTGCGCGTTGATCAGCCCGACGCTGTGCATCTGCTCGCGGCCATACAGGCGCGGGATCATGTGGTACACGGCGCCGATGGAAATCATCGCGACCCAGCCGAGGGCGCCGGCGTGCACGTGGCCGATGGTCCAGTCGGTGTAGTGGGACAGCGCGTTCACCGTCTTGATGGCCATCATCGGCCCTTCGAAGGTGGACATGCCGTAGAACGCCAGGGAAACCACCAGAAAGCGCAGGATCGGGTCGGTGCGCAGTTTGTGCCAGGCACCCGACAGGGTCATCATGCCGTTGATCATGCCGCCCCAGCTCGGTGCCAGCAGGATGATCGACATCACCATGCCCAGCGACTGGGCCCAGTCGGGCAGGGCGGTGTAGTGCAGGTGGTGTGGGCCGGCCCAGATGTACAGGGTAATCAGCGCCCAGAAGTGCACGATGGACAGCCGGTACGAATAGATGGGCCGCTCCGCCTGCTTGGGCACGAAGTAATACATCATGCCCAGGAAGCCCGTGGTGAGGAAGAAGCCCACCGCGTTGTGCCCGTACCACCACTGGATCATGGCATCGGTTGCACCGGCGTAGGCCGAATACGACTTGAACAGGCTCACCGGCAGGGAAATGTGGTTGACGATGTGCAGCATGGCCGTGACCACGATGAATGCGCCGTAGAACCAGTTGCCCACATAGATGTGCCGGGTTTTGCGCTTGACGATGGTGCCGAAGAACACCACGGCGTAGGTCACCCAGACGATCGCCAGCAAAATCGCCAGCGGCCATTCCAGCTCGGCGTATTCCTTGGTGGTGGTGTAGCCCATCGGCAGGGTGATCAGCGCACCGGCAATCACGGCTTGCCAGCCCCAGAAGGTAAAGGCCGCCAGGCTGTCGGAAATCAGCCGCGTCTGGCAGGTGCGCTGCACCACGTAGTAGCTGGTGCCGAACAGCGCACAACCGCCGAAGGCGAAGATCACCAGGTTGGTGTGCAGGGGGCGCAGCCGGCCGAAGCTGGTCCAGGGCAGGTCCAGGTTCAGTTGCGGCCAGACCAGTTGCGAGGCGATGAAGACGCCGAGGCCCATGCCAAGTATCCCCCACACCACCGTCATGATGGCGAACTGGCGGACGACCTTGTAGTTATAAGCAGTCGGACTGGTTGCAGTGCTCATTCTAAGGTTCCACGGTTTTATGTTCTTGTTGGTAGAAAATCAGCGCCAGTATCGATAACCACCCGGGATATCGCAACGCAACTTTGGTACGCCGACCCGTGTCCAGCCCTGTTCGACGGTGGCACGCAAGGAACAGGATGCTGAGGATTGTACACAAACAAATATTTGTTATGTGTACCGTTTTTCGTTTTTTTCTGATCGAACGGTCAACCTTTTGCGTGCGCCAGCGCCAGGCCGTGCACGGCGTGTGCAAGGTGGCAACCAGTCTAGTTGGGATGGTGGGGGGTGCAAGGAGGGGGAGGGTGGTGCGGAGTTGGCCACGCATCGCGACCTGGGGTCGCTCCTGCCGGCCGAGGCGGGGGCCGGCGGAGCGAGGGGGAGGGTTACTGGGCGGCGGTTTCGCCTTGGGACAGGCTGTAGACGTAGGCGGCCAACAGGTGCACCTTGTCGTTGCCCTGGATGTCCGCCTGGGCTGGCATCTGGCCTTGGCGGCCGTAGCGGATGGTCTGCTGCAGCTGGGCGAAGCTTGAGCCGTAGATGAACGCCTGTGGGTGGGTCAGGTCTGGCGCACCCATGGCTGGGGTGCCCTTGCCTTCAGGCCCGTGGCAGGCCACGCAGTTGCCGGCAAAGATTTCCTTACCCTTGGCAGCGTCGGCCTTGACGCCTTCCGGCAGGCTGCGGCCATCGAGGTTGGTCAGCACGAACGCAGCCACATCTGCCACGCCCTGCTCACCGATCACTTCAGCCCAGGCCGGCATCACGCCGTGGCGGCCATTCATGATCGACGCCTTGATGGTTTCCGGCTCGCCGCCCCAGCGCCAGTCCTTGTCGGTCAGGTTGGGGAAGCCATAGGCACCCTTGGCGTCGGAGCCATGGCACACCGAGCAGTTGGAGGCGAACAGGCGGCTGCCCATTTTCAGTGCCTGCGGGTCCTTTGCCACTTCCTCCACGGGCATGGCGGCATACTTGGCGAAGATCGGGCCGAACTTGGCGTCAGCCTTGTCCATCTCCTTCTGCCACTCGTTCACACCGGTCCAGCCATCTTCATAGCCAGGCAGGATGCCTTTCCAGTTGCCCAGGCCCGGGTACAGCACCAGGTAGCCGGCGCCGAACACCAAGGTGCCGACGAACAGCCAGAACCACCATTTGGGCAGCGGGTTGTCGTATTCCTCGATGCCATCGAAGCTGTGCCCCATGGTCTGGTCGGTGGTCTCGCTGCTCTGGCCCTTGCGGGTCCCGAGCAGCAGCCAGGTCAGGCCGATCAGGCTGCCGATGGTCAGTACGCTGATATAGGTACTCCAGAAGGCGGTCATTGCGCTTTGCTCCTCACAGCTGCACGTTTTGCAGGTTCCTGGCTGCCCGCAGGCACGCCGTCATCGACGAAGGGCAGCAGGCGCGCCTCGGCGAAGTCACGGTCGCGGTTGCGGTTGAACACCCACAGGCTCAGGCCGATGAAGGCGATCATCACCACCAGGGTGCCCAGGCCACGGATCATGCCGATATCCATTTCCATCGCACTTACCTCTTGTTCTTGATCGCGGTGCCGAGCACCTGCAGGTAGGCGACCAGGGCGTCCATCTCGGTCTTGCCCTTGACCGCTTCGCGGGCGCCGGCAATGTCATCGTCGGTGTAAGGCACGCCGAGGGTGCGCAGGGTGCGCATCTTGGTATCGGTGTGGCTGTTGTCGACCTGCTGGGCAACCAGCCACGGGTAGGCCGGCATCTTCGATTCCGGTACCACGTTGCGCGGGTTGTACAGGTGCGCCCGGTGCCAGTCGTCCGAGTAGCGGCCGCCCACGCGGGCCAGGTCCGGCCCGGTACGCTTGGAGCCCCACAGGAACGGGTGGTCCCATACGCTTTCACCGGCTACCGAGTAATGGCCATAGCGTTCGGTTTCGGCGCGGAACGGGCGGATCATCTGCGAGTGGCAACCAACACAGCCCTCGCGGATGTAGATGTCGCGGCCTTCGAGCTGCAGGGCGGTGTAGGGCTTCATGCCTTCCACCGGCTTGTTGGTGACGTCCTGGAAGAACAGCGGGACGATCTGGGTAAGCCCGCCGATACTGACGGCGAACACCATCAGCAGGGCCAGCAGGCCAACGTTTTTCTCGATGACTTCATGTTTCATCAGGCAGGTCTCCTCAAGCCAGCTGGGCATTCGCAGGGGCGGTATCCAGCGCCGGCGAACGCACGGTACGCCAGGTGTTCCAGGCCATCAGGAACATGCCGCTGAGGAAGATCGCACCACCGACGAAACGCACGATGAAGCCTGGGTGGCTGGCCACCAGGGTTTCCACGAACGAGTAGGTGAGCGTGCCGTCGCTGTTGACTGCGCGCCACATCAGGCCCTGGGCGATGCCGTTGACCCACATCGAGGCGATGTAGAGTACGGTGCCGATGGTGGCCAGCCAGAAGTGCGCGTTGATCAGGCCGATGCTGTACATGCGCTCTTTGCCGAACACTTTCGGGATGGTGTGGTACATCGCGCCGATGGAGATCATCGCTACCCAGCCGAGGGCGCCGGCGTGTACGTGGCCGATGGTCCAGTCGGTGTAGTGGGACAGGGCGTTGACCGTCTTGATGGCCATCATCGGGCCTTCGAAGGTGGACATGCCGTAGAACGCCAGCGACACCACCAGGAAGCGCAGGATCGGGTCGCTGCGCAGTTTGTGCCAGGCGCCCGACAGGGTCATCATCCCGTTGATCATGCCACCCCAGCTGGGTGCCAGCAGGATCAGCGACATCACCATGCCCAGCGACTGTGCCCAGTCGGGCAGGGCGGTGTAGTGCAGGTGGTGTGGGCCGGCCCAGATGTACAGGGTGATCAGTGCCCAGAAGTGCACGATGGACAAGCGGTAGGAATACACCGGGCGCTCGGCCTGCTTGGGCACGTAGTAGTACATCATGCCCAGGAAGCCTGCGGTCAGGAAGAAGCCCACCGCGTTGTGGCCATACCACCACTGCACCATGGCATCGGTGGCCCCGGCATACACGGAGTAGGACTTGGTCAGGCTGACCGGCAGTTCCAGGTTGTTGACGATGTGCAGGATGGCAACGGTGAGAATGAACGCACCGAAGAACCAGTTGCCCACGTAGATGTGCTTGGTGGTGCGCTTCATCAGCGTGCCGAAGAACACGATGGCGTAGGCAACCCAGACGATGGTGATCAGGATGTCGATCGGCCATTCCAGTTCAGCGTATTCCTTGGAACTGGTGTAGCCCAGCGGCAGGCTGATGGCCGCCAGCAGGATCACCAGTTGCCAGCCCCAGAACGTGAACGCCGCCAGTCGCGGAGAAAACAGGGTGGTCTGGCAGGTGCGTTGCACCGAATAATACGACGTAGCGAACAGGGCGCAGCCGCCGAAGGCGAAGATCACCGCATTGGTATGCAGTGGGCGCAGGCGGCCGAAGCTGGTCCAGGGGAGGTCGAAGTTGAAGAAAGGCCAGGCGAGCTGGGCGGCAATGAAGACGCCGAGCCCCATCCCGACGATTCCCCAAACCACCGTCATGATGGCGAATTGGCGGACCACCTTGTAGTTATAGGCGGTACTGCTGGTTGTGTTCATGTATGGGTTCCCATCCACGGTTATTGGCAGGCTATACAGCGAGGCAAGCATGATTAATGGGCAAAATGCCTGCATTGACGGGGATCAATGGGCGAAGGTCGGAAATGTCCCAGGCTTGCGCTGCGATCCTGCACAGCAGCAGGGCAGTGGCAGGTACCGGGCTTGCCTGATCCTGGCCCACGGTGCAGGCGCACCGATGGACAGCGGGTTCATGGACGAAATGGCGCAAAGGCTTGCGGCGCTTGGGGTAGCGGTAGTGCGCTTCGAGTTCCCCTACATGGCGCAGCGGCGCCAGGGCGGCAGCAAGCGCCCGCCTAACCCGCAACAGGTATTGCTTGATTGCTGGCGTGAGGTGTATTCGCAGGTGCGACCATTAGTCACAGGCACATTGGCCATTGGCGGCAAGTCCATGGGCGGGCGCATGGCCAGCCTGGTGGCCGATGAACTGGGTGCAGATGGGTTGGTGTGCCTGGGTTACCCGTTCTATGCGGCGGGTAAACCGGAGAAGCCGCGGGTGGAGCACCTGGCCGCATTGAAGACGCCGACCCTGATCGTGCAGGGCGAGCGGGACGCGCTGGGTAACCGGGAGGCGGTGGCCGGTTACAGGTTATCGCCCGCCATCGAGGTCAGCTGGCTGACCGCTGCCGATCACGACCTGAAACCCCTGCGTGCCTCAGGTTTCACCCACGACCAGCACCTGCAGGCGGCCGCCCGGCTGACCGCAGAATTCCTGATCCGCCCGTAGGGGCGACCGGAGGTCGCGATGGCCTGCGCAGCAGGCCCCCGCGAACGCGCTGGATCAGTCGCGGTATTCACACAGGTAAGCGGTATCTACCGCTACCTTCAACTGGAACTTGCTGTCTGCCGGCACATTGAACTTGTCGCCCGCCTTGAAGGTTTCCCAGCTGTCACTGCTTGGCAGCTTGACCGTGAGTGCGCCCGACACCACGTGCATGATTTCGCGCTTGGCCGTACCGAATTCGTATTCGCCTGCCGCCATCACCCCAACGGTGGCCGGGCCTTCCTCGCCCGTGAAGGCGATCGACTTGACGGTGCCGTTGAAGTACTCGTTGACCTTGAACATGGGCGACTCCAGAAAAAAGAAGTGGGCAAAAAGGCTGGCCAGTATGCCCAACGCCAAAGGCCCCGTCATCTGCTTTGAACGGCAGCGCAGGTCAACCGGCTGGCAGGCTCAACGGCAGCAGCCGCGCGGTGTTGCGCGCATCTTCCAGGGCCCGGTGCTGCTGCCCGCAGAAGTGCATGCCCGCCATCTGCAAGGCGCTGTTGAGCCCGGTGGGCCGTTGCAGGTGGCGGGCCTTGGCAAAGCGCTGCTTGAGGTTGATGTGCGGCAGGGCGCGCAGCAGGCTGTCGAGGCCGTGCTGCTGCCACTCCTGGGCCAGTTGCTGGCGGTCGTAGTCACCCCAGCTCACCCACGCCTGCAATTGCTCGCGGTGATGTCCCAGCCAGCGCTCGAAGCTTGCCCATACCTCGGTGAACGGTGCCGCGGTGTCCACGTTGGCCTGGCTGATGTGGGTCAGCTGCCGGCAGAACGGTGTCAGCTGCGGCCTGCGACGGGGCCGCACGAAGCGCTGGAAGTGGTCCACCTCACGGCCTTCACGGGTCACCAGGCTTGCGCCGATTTCAATCACTTCCATGTCTGCGACTGGCCAGCCGCCGTCGTCTGTCGTCGCTTCCAGGTCGATCACCAACCAATGGCCCATACCAGGCTCCCTTGCAGATCCTGCTAGAGCGTAGCCAAAGTCCGGCGTTCAGGCACCCCCTGGCATTTTGCCGCCTGCTTTGGCATAAAGGTCAGGTTTCGGCAGTTGTGCCGCCCCTGGAAAGCGCCTAGCTTAGGCATACCCAGGCATCCAACGTGATGAGTGTCCGTCTTGACTCCAGCGCCCGGCCTTAAGGCCCTGTCGACCTTGCTGCTGTTTGCCGCGATCTGGCTGGCGGCACCGGCATGGGCTGCCGAGCAGGTCGAGGTCAGGGTCGGGGCTGCGCATTTTCCCCCTTATACCGTGCGCCCCGAGCAGGGCGCCGGTGCCGGCCTGCTGGTGCAACTGATCGACGCCCTCAACCGCCTGCAGCCTGGCTATCGGTTCGTGCTGGTGCCCACCTCCGTGCAGCGCCGCTTCAGCGACCTCAAGCAGGGCCGCACCGACATGGCCATTTTCGAAAACCCGCAATGGGGCTGGGCACAGGTGCCGCACCAGGCCGTGGACATGGGCCTGGAAGACGCGGAGGTGTTCGTTGCCCGCACCAGCAGCGCGCAGAGCCCTGGCTATTTCGACGACCTGCGGGGCAAACGCCTGGCCTTGTTCAACGGCTACCACTACGCATTCGCCGGGTTCAACCCCGACCCCGGCTACCTGCGCCATGCGTTCAATGCCACGCTCACCTACTCCCATGACAGCAACCTGCTGATGGTGCAGGCGGGGCGGGCCGACATTGCCCTGGTAACCCGCTCGTTCTTCAACGACTTTATCGCCCGTAACCCCGCCAGCCGCGCGCAACTGCTGGCTTCGCAGCGTATCGACCAGCTGTACCACCACTATGCGCTGCTGCGCCCCGGCGCGCCGATACCGGCGCAATCGTTTGCCAGGCTGCTACAGGTGCTGCGCGACAATGGCCAACTGGGCCGCATCTTCGAGCCCTACGGCATACAGCTCACGCCCGAACTGCACTAAATTCGGCCTCGGCGCCCTCGTTCTCGACTGTGAGCCCACTTTCCACTTCAGCGAGCTACGCCCATGCCTTTCGATGCCACTTCGCAGCCTTTGTCACCCCCCCGTTGGCGCAGCCTTGATGGCCAGGAGGGGGATAACCGGTTGAGCCTGTCTCTACAGGGGCGGCCATTGATTCAGTTGCGTGTGCAGCCTGGTGAGCCGCTTGCCGTTCAGCTGGAACACGCATGCACCGAGCGGCCCTACCAGGCGCTGTGGGCCGCATGCTACTGGTTGCTGTCACGCAACCCGTCTTGCCAGCGGCTGGCCTGGCAGCTCCCTGAGGTGCCCGTGCAGGCCCTCGCCAGCGGCCTGTTGCGCGAAGAGCAGCCGGGCCAGTATGTGTGCGAGCGCGGGATGTTTTGGCAATTGCCGCAGCCATGGCTGGGCGAGTCGGTGGCACCGGTGTACCCGCAGCAGATGCGCATCACCGATGGCAAGCGCCACCCCCAGCGCGCGCCTAAGCCGCGGGGGGAAGTGTACCGGCGCTTCGATGCGCGGCTGGGCAGTTGGGTGTCGTTGCGTACCCTGGAAATCGAGCACGACCTGGAGCGCTTCAACCGCTGGCAGAACGACCCGCGGGTAGAGGCGTTCTGGCAGGAAGGCGGCACGCTGGCGCAGCACCGCGAATACCTGAGCAAGCTGGACGCCGACCCGCATACCCTGACGCTGATCGGCTGCTTCGACGACGAGCCGTTCGCTTACTTCGAAGCCTATTGGGCCAAGGAAGACCGCATCGCGCCGTTCTACCCGGCCGATGACTACGACCGCGGCATTCACATGCTGGTGGGCGAACAGCGCCACCGCGGCCCGCACAAGGTCGCCAGCTGGCTATCGGCGCTGGTGCACTACCTGTTCCTGGACGACCCCCGCACCCAGCGGGTAGTGGCCGAGCCACGCGCCGACAATGCCAGGATGATTGGCTACATGCATGACCAGTGTTTCCACTGCGACAAGGAATTCGACTTCCCGCACAAGCGCGCCGCGCTGATGATTCTGGGGCGGGAGCGTTTTTTTGAGCGTTGTGACCTGGTTTGAGTGAGCGGGCGCGCAGCGCGATGCGCTGCGCGGCGCCCGTTCAACCTTGCCGGCTGGCCGTTTTACGGCAATGCACCAACGCGTCGCGAATCATGAAATTGACCAGGGTAGGGGAAACGCCCAGCTCCTTGGCGATGTCCTTCTGCGGCACACCGTGCAGGCGGTACATTTCGAACGCGTAGCGGGTGCGTTGGGGTAGCTCGTTCAAGGCCTGGGCGATGTCGTCGAGCGCTGCCCGGTTGATATGGGTGGCTTCGGGCGAGGCATTCTGGATGACCACGTTCAGGCCCTCTTCCTCGCTACCGGAATACCTCAGCTCCATTGCCTGCTTGCGGTAATGGTCAATGGCCAGGTTGCGCACGATCTGGAACAGGTAGCTGAGCTGCGCCTTGAACGAGGAGGTGATCTGTGGCGCGCTGCCAAGCCTGAAAAACGCGTCCTGTACCACGTCTTCGGCGCGTGAGCGGCAGCCGGTGATGCGTGCGGCAATCTTTAGCAGGATGTTGCGGTTGTCGACGAAGGCCTGGAGTAATGGTGAATCGCACTTACTTGTGGATAGTTGTTCCGCCATGGAAATCACCTTGTCACAGAAGGGAAAGGGCGCACTGAAACTTCAGATGCGTCCTAAGACGTGCGACAAGCTATTCAGAATGATAATGATTGTCAAATACGAAACGAAATTAGTATCTGTATTTTTCAGTTCTAAGCCAGGCCCTGCCTAAGGGGCGCGTCCTCAGGCCCGCGTACAGGGCAACACCCGCTAATTTCTGCCCCTGCCTATCCGTTCCCCTGTGTACATCCCCGGCCGCCCATGCTGCCCGCCCTGGTGGCGGTGCAACCGGCCCGCCCACCCAGACACCGGCAGGAACACCCCATGACGCATGCCTTCGAACTCCCGCTCACGCTGGTCCAGGCCCTGATGCAGCGTGCCGCGCTCAGCCCGGACCAAGTCGCCTTGCGCTTTCTGGCCGACACGCCGGGCGAGCAGGCCGTGCTCAGTTACCGGGACCTCGACCAGCGCGCCCGTGCCATCGCTGCCGCCCTGCAGGCGCGGGCCGGCCATGGCGAACGCGCGGTGTTGCTGTTCCCCAGCGGGCCAGACTACGTTGCGGCGTTCTTCGGCTGCCTGTACGCCGGCATCATCGCCGTGCCTGCCTACCCGCCAGAATCGGCCCGCCAGCACCACCAGCAGCGGTTGCTGTCGATCATCGCCGACGCACAGCCGCGCCTGCTGCTGACCGTCGATGCCTTGCACGGCAGCCTGCAGGGCCTGGAGGCGCTTTCAGCCGCCGATGCCCCTGAGCTGCTGGCCGTCGATGGCGTTGACCTGGCACTGGCGGATGCGTGGCGCGAACCCGCGCTCAAGGCCGACGACATCGCCTTCCTGCAGTACACCTCCGGTTCCACTGCGCTGCCCAAGGGCGTCCAGGTCAGCCACGGCAACCTGGTGGCCAACGAACAACTGATCCGCTGTGGTTTCGGCATCGACCTCAACCCCGATGATGTGATTGTCAGCTGGTTGCCGCTTTACCACGACATGGGCCTGATTGGCGGGCTGCTGCAGCCGATTTTCAGCGGCGTGCCGTGTGTGCTGATGTCGCCGGGCTACTTCCTGGCGCGCCCCCTGCGCTGGCTACAGGCAATCAGCGAATACGGCGGCACCATCAGCGGGGGCCCCGACTTCGCCTACCGGTTGTGCAGCGAGCGGGTCAGTGAAAGCGCCCTCGAAGGGCTCGACCTCAGCCGCTGGCGCGTGGCGTATTCGGGTTCCGAACCGATCCGCCAGGACAGCCTGGCCACCTTCGCCGAGCGCTTCCAGGCCTGTGGTTTCGACCCGCAAAGCTTCTTTGCCAGCTATGGCTTGGCCGAAGCCACCCTGTTCGTCAGCGGCAGCCGCCGTGGCCAAGGCATCGCGGCGCTGGAACTGGACGCCCAGGCCTTCGCCGAACACCGCGCCGAGCCTGGCGAAGGCAGCGTGCTGATGAGTTGCGGCTGGCCGCAGCCCGGGCATGCCGTGCGCATTGTCGAGCCCCAGCACCTGCAGGTACTGGCCGACAATCAGGTGGGTGAAATCTGGGCGGCAGGGCCGAGTATCGCCCTGGGGTACTGGCGCAACCCTGAGGCGACTGCCCGCACCTTCGTCGAGCAGGGCGGCCAGCGCTGGCTGCGTACCGGCGACCTGGGTTTCATGCGTGACGGTGAGGTGTTCGTGACCGGCCGTCTGAAGGACATGCTGATCGTGCGCGGTCAGAACCTGTACCCGCAAGACCTGGAAAAAACCCTGGAACAGGAGGTTCAGGGGCTGCGCAAAGGCCGGGTGGCGGTGTTCGGCGTGGAGCACCAGGGCGAAGAGGGCATTGGTGTGGCGGTGGAGGTCAGCCGCAATGTGCAGAAGGCGATAGACCCCCAGGCGCTGATCACCACCCTGCGCCAGGTGATCGCCGATGCCTGCCGTCAGGCACCTGCCGTGGTGTTGCTGCTGAACCCCGGGGCGCTGCCCAAGACCTCCAGTGGCAAGCTGCAACGCTCAGCCTGCCGCCTGCGCATGGAAGAGGGCACCCTGGATTGCTACGCCCGCTTCCCGCAGCAGCGTCCAGAGGCCGCCCGAGCCCTGAGCGGCGATGCCTTGCAAGCGCGTATCGCCCAGGTATGGCGGGATGTTCTCAACGTCGAGACGGCGGCCGCCGACGACCACTTCCTGTTGCTGGGCGGCAATTCCATCGCTGCCACCCAGGCCACTGCACGGCTGGCCGACGAGCTGGGCATCGACCTGAGCCTTCGTACCCTGTTCGAGGCGCCGGTGCTGGCCGATTACACCCGCGCAGTGGCAGCCATTGTCGCGCAAGGGCTGCCCCAGGCGGCTGCCATCGGCACAGTGCAGCGTGAACAACCGCTGCCCCAGTCGCTGGCCCAGAACCGCCTGTGGCTGCTGTGGCAACTGCAACCCCAGTCGGCAGCCTACAACATTCCGGCCGGGCTGGTGCTGCGGGGCGAACTCGATGAGCACGCACTGCAGGCTGCACTGCAGGCCCTGGTGAAACGTCACGAGTCCCTGCGTACGGTATTCAGCGAGGCAGGCGGTCAGCCGCTGCAGCACATCCTGCCCGCCCAGCCGCTGGCCCTGCAGCACCTTGACCTTGATGGGCTGCCTGGCGATCAGGTCACCCTGCAGCGTGAAGCCGAAGCCCGCCAGCCGTTCGACCTGACCCAGGGCCCGCTGCTGCGCGTCACCCTGGCGCGTCTGGACGATGAACACCACCAGCTCTGGGTAACCCTGCACCACATCGTCGCCGACGGCTGGTCGCTGAACATTCTGCTGGACGAACTGGCCCGCTTGTACGCGGCCAACTGCCAGGGCCTGGAGGCCAAGCTGGCGCCGCTGACCCTGGGCTATGCCGACTACGGCACCTGGCAGCGGGCGTGGCTGGCCAGCGGTGTGGCCGAGCGCCAGCTGGCGTACTGGCAGGCGCACCTGGCAGGCGAGTTGCCCGCGCTGGACCTGTGCACCGACCACCCCCGCAGCCGCCAGCGTGAGCACCTTGCCGCGCGCTTGCAGGTCAAGGTGCCCACGCGCCTCACCGAAGCCCTCAAGCGCCTGGCCAGTGAGCAACAGGCCAGCCTGTTCATGGTGCTGCTCGCGGGCTGGCAGGCGTTGCTGTACCGCTACAGCGGCCAGGCTGACATCCGCGTGGGCATCCCCAACGCCAACCGCCCGCGCCTGGAAACCCAGGGGTTGGTCGGGTTCTTCATCAACACCCAGGTACTGCGTGCGCACGTTGATGGGCGGTTGCCGTTCACCCAGTTGCTGGCCCAGGTGCGCCAGGCCAGCGTCGAGGCACAGGCCAACCAGGACCTGCCGTTCGAGCAACTGCTGGAGGCGTTCCCCGATGCCCGCGAGCAGGGCCTGTTCCAGGTCATGTTCAACCACCAGCAACGCGACCTGTCGGCCTTGCGCCGCCTGCCCGGGCTGCTGGCCGAGGAACTGCCCTGGCACAGCCGTGAAGCCAAGTTCGACTTGCAGCTGCACAGCGAGGAAGACCACCAGGGCCGCCTGAGCCTGGCGTTCGACTATGCCAGTGAGCTGTTCGAGGCCAGCACTGTCCAGCGTTTGGCCGAGCATTTGCTGGCCCTGTTCGAGCAGGTGTGCGCCAACCCGCAACGCCCGGTGGGCGAAGTGCAGCTGTTGAGCGAAGCGGCCCGTGCGCAGTTGCTGGGCTGGGGCCAGGCCCCGGCACCTGCGCCCCAGCGCCTGCTGGTGGAGCAGCTCAACGAGCAGGCCCGGCTTCACCCGCAACGCGTGGCGCTGGCCTGGGAGGGTGGCAGCCTGGGCTATGCCGAACTGCACCAGCAGGCCAACCGCCTGGCCCATTACCTGCGCGACAAGGGTGTGGGCCCCGATACGTGCGTGGCCATTGCCGTGGAGCGCTCGCCGCAGTTGCTGGTGGGCCTGCTGGCCATCCTCAAGGCCGGTGGTACCTATGTGCCGCTGGATGTGGACTACCCGGCCGAGCGCCTGGCCTACATGCTCAGGGACTGCCAGACCAGCCTGCTGCTCAGCCACAGCAATACACTGCACAACCTGCCGCAGGTCGACGGCGTGAGTGTGATCGCCCTTGACCAACTGCACCTCGACAGCTGGCCCAGCCAGGCGCCGGGCCTGCACCTGGAAGCCGACAACCTGGCCTATGTGATCTACACCTCCGGCTCCACCGGCCAGCCCAAAGGCGTGGGCAATACCCATGGCGCGCTGGCCGAGCGGCTGCAGTGGATGCAGGCTACCTACGGCCTGGACGACAGCGACGTGCTTCTGCAAAAAGCACCGATCAGCTTCGACGTGTCGGTGTGGGAGTGCTTCTGGCCGCTGGTCACCGGTTGCCGGCTGGTGCTCGCCGGCCCCGGTGAGCACCGCGACCCGCAGCGCATCGCTGCCCTGGTCCAGGCTCATGCTGTGACCACGCTGCACTTCGTACCGCCCCTGCTGCAGGTATTTGCCCAGGAGCCCCAGGCGGCTGGCTGCACCAGCCTGCGCCGGGTGTTCTCCGGTGGTGAAGCCTTGGCCGCCGCATTGCGTGACCGCGTGCTGCAGGTGCTGCCGCAGGTGCAACTGCACAACCGCTACGGCCCGACCGAAACCGCCATCAACGTCACCCACTGGCACTGCCAGGTGGCCGATGGCGAGCGCTCGCCCATCGGTCGCCCGCTGGGCAATGTGCTGTGCCGGGTACTGGACGACGAACTCGAACTGACCACCCCCGGCGTGCCGGGTGAGCTGTACCTCGGCGGCGCGGGCCTGGCCCGTGGCTACCTGAACCGCCCAGGCCTGACCGCCGAGCGCTTCGTGCCCCAGCCTGATGGCCATGGCGAGCGGCTGTACCGCAGCGGTGACCGCGCCCGCTGGCAGCCGCCGCTCGAAGCGCTGGAATACCTCGGCCGCCTGGACCACCAGGTAAAGGTGCGGGGTTTCCGCGTGGAGCCTGAGGAAGTGCAGGCGTGCCTGTTGGCGCAGGCCGGCGTCGAGCAGGCGTTGGTGCTCATTCACCAGAACGCCGTCGGCGCGCAACTGGTGGGCTACTACAGCGGCAGTGCGCAGCCAGCTGACCTGTTGAACGTGCTGGCAGCGCAACTGCCCGCCTATATGGTGCCGGCGCAGCTCGTGCCCCTGGCGCAGATGCCCGTGGGCCCTAGCGGCAAGGTCGACCGCAAGGCGTTGCCGGCCCCGGTGTGGCAGCAGCGCGAGCACGTCGAGCCGCAGACGGCGCTGCAGCAAACCGTCGCCGCCATTTGGCGCGAGGTGCTGAACCTGCCGCGCGTTGGCCTGCAGGACGACTTCTTCGCCCTCGGCGGGCACTCGCTGCTGGCCACCCAGATCGTGTCGCGCACGCGCCAGGCCTGCGATGTGGAACTGCCGCTCAAGGCGTTGTTCGACGCCAGCGAACTGGGGGCGTTCTGCGCCGAAATCGCGCGCATCCAGGCAGCCGGTGAACGCAACCTGCAAGGGAAAATTGCCCGTGTGGACCGCCGCCAGGCCGTGCCGCTGTCATATTCCCAGCAGCGCATGTGGTTCCTCTGGCAGATGGAGCCGGGCAGCCCGGCCTACAACGTCGGCGGCATGGCCCGCCTGCGCGGCACCTTGCATGTGGATGCATTCGAACGGGCGCTGCAGGCGCTGTTGGTGCGCCACGAAACCTTGCGTACCACCTTCCCCAGTATTGATGGCGTGCCTTACCAATGCGTGGCTGCCGACACCCGCCTGCATCTGCACTGGCAGGACTTCAGCGCCTTGCCCGCCGACACTTGCCAGCAACGCCTGCAGCAACTGGCCGATGACCAGGCCCACCAGCCGTTCGACCTGGAGCGCGGCCCGCTGCTGCGCGCCTGCCTGGTGAAAGCCGGCGAGCGCGAGCATTTCTTCGTGCTCACCCTGCACCACATCGTCACCGAAGGCTGGGCCATGGACATCTTCGCCCGCGAGCTGGGCGAGCTGTACGAGGCCTTTGTCGATGACCGCGACTCGCCACTGGCACCGCTGCCCGTGCAGTACCTGGACTACAGCGTGTGGCAACGCCAGTGGCTGGACAGCGGCGAGGGCGCCCGCCAGCTCGCCTATTGGCAACAGCGCCTGGGCGACGAGCACCCGGTGCTGGCACTGCCCGCCGACCGCCCACGGCCCGCCGTGCAGAGCCACCGGGGCGCGCTGTACCGTTTCGAGCTGGCGCCGGCCCTGGTAAGCCGCGTGCATGCCTTCAATGCCCAGCGCGGCCTGACCCTGTTCATGACCATGACCGCCACCCTGGCGGCACTGTTGCACCGCTACAGCGGCCAGCGTGACCTGCGCATCGGTGCCCCGGTGGCCAACCGCATCCGCCCGGAAAGCGAAGGCCTGATCGGGGCCTTCCTCAACACCCAGGTGCTGCGCTGCCAGCTGGATGGCCAGATGACTGCCAGTGCGCTGCTGGAGCAGGTGCGCCAGGCCGCCATCGAGGGCCAGTCGCACCAGGACTTGCCGTTCGACCAGCTGGTGGAGGCCTTGCAGCCGCCCCGCAGCAGCGCCTACAACCCGTTGTTCCAGGTCATGTGCAACGTGCAGCGCTGGGCCTTCCAGCAAAGCCGCACCTTGGCGGGCATGCAGGTGGACTACCTGGTCAACGACGCCAGTGCCACCAAGTTCGACCTGTACCTGGAGGTCACCGACCTCGACGGCCGCCTGGGCTGCTGCCTCACCTACAGCCGCGACCTGTTCGATGAGCCGCGCATCGCGCGCATGGCCGAGCACTGGCAGCAGTTGCTGGTGGGCCTGCTCGACGACCCGCAACAACGCCTATGCCAATTGCCGATGCTGACCAGCGCCGAGCAACAGGCGCTGACCGGGCAGTTGCAGGGCGAGCAGGGCTACGACCTGGGCCATACCCTGCACGGCCTGTTCGCCGCCCAGGCTGCGCGCACGCCCCAGGCGGGCGCCCTGACCTTCGCCGGCCAGCACCTGAGCTACGCCGAACTCGACCAGCGTGCCAACCGCCTGGCCCGCGCCCTGCGCGAGCGCGGCGTGGGGCCGCAGGTCCGTGTGGGCCTGGCCCTGGAGCGTTCGCTGGAAATGGTCATTGGCCTGTTGGCCATCCTCAAGGCCGGCGGCGCCTACGTACCCCTCGACCCGGAGTACCCGCTCGACCGCCTGCGCTACATGATCGAGGACAGCCGCATCGGCCTGCTGCTGAGCCAGCGGGCGTTGTTGGCCACACTGGGCGACCTGCCGGAGGGCGTCACCCGCTGGTGCCTCGAGGACGATGCCGCCAGCCTGGCTGCCTTCAGCGATGCGCCGTTGGATAACGTCAGCCTGCCGCAGCACCAGGCCTACCTGATCTACACCTCCGGTTCCACCGGCAAGCCCAAGGGCGTAGTGGTCAGCCACGGCGAGTTCGCCATGCACTGCCAGGCGGTGATCGCCGCGTTCGGCATGCGCAGTGATGACTGCGAACTGCACTTCTATTCGATCAACTTCGATGCGGCCAGCGAGCGCCTGTGGGTGCCACTGCTGTGTGGGGCCCGTGTGGTGCTGCGGGCCCAGGGGCAGTGGGGCGCGCAGGAGATCTGCCAGCTGGTGCGCGAGCAGCAGGTGAGCATTCTTGGCTTTACCCCCAGCTACGGCAGCCAGCTGGCCCAGTACCTGGGTGCGCAGGGCGAGCAACTGCCGGTACGCCTGGTAATCACCGGGGGTGAAGCGCTGACGGGCGAGCACCTGCTGCGCATCCGCCAGGCCTTCGCGCCGCAGCAGTGCTTCAACGCCTATGGCCCCACCGAAACCGTGGTCATGCCACTGGCCTGCCTGGCGCCCGAGGTGCTGGCGGCAGACCTGGGCAGCGTACCGATCGGGCGCGTCATCGGTAACCGCACCGCCTACATCCTTGACGAAGACCTGGCCCTGTTGCCGCAAGGCGGCATCGGCGAGCTGTATGTGGGCGGGGCGGGCCTGGCCCAGGGTTATCACGACCGCCCGGGCCTGAGCGCCGAGCGCTTTGTCGCCGACCCGTTCAGCACGGAAGGTGGCCGCCTGTATCGTACGGGCGACCTGGTGCGCCTGAGCGTGGATGGCCTGGTCGAGTACGTTGGCCGTGCCGACCAGCAGGTGAAGATTCGCGGCTTCCGTATCGAACTGGGTGAAATCGAGAGCCGCCTGCAGGCCCATGCCGATGTGGAAGAGGCCGTGGTGCTGGCACTGGACCTGCCGGGTGGCCGGCAACTGGTTGGCTACCTGGTGTGCCAGCAGGCAAGCGCCGCCAGCGAGGCCCAGGCCCGGCTGCGCGAGGCGGTGAAGGCCGATGCCCGCCAGCACCTGCCCGACTATATGGTCCCGGCGCACCTGGTGCTGCTCGGCAGCCTGCCGCTGATGGGTAACGGCAAGCTCGACCGCCGCGCCTTGCCCCTGCCGGACCTGGAGCAGGCCCGCCAGCACTACCAGGCCCCGGGTAACGAAGTGGAAGCGCAGCTGGCGCAGATGTGGGCCGATGTGCTCAACCTTGCCCAGGTGGGCGTGAACGACAACTTCTTCGAGCTGGGTGGCGACTCGATCCTGTCGATCCAGGTGGTCAGCCGCGCCCGCCAGGCCGGTTTGCAGTTCAGCCCGCGTGACCTGTTCCAGCACCAGACCATCCAGACCTTGGCCGCCGTGGTGCAGCGCAGCGATACGGCCAGCGCCATCGAGCAGGGCCAGCGCACGGGCCAGACCGGCCTCACGCCCATCCAGCACTGGTTCTTCGACAGCGATGTGCCGCAGCCACAGCACTGGAACCAGGCCGTGTTGCTACAGGCGCGTCAGCCGCTGGATCAAACAGTGCTGGGGCAGGCCCTGGAAGCCCTGGTGCAGCACCACGACAGCCTGCGCCTGCGCTTCGTCCAGGCCCATGGCCGCGTGCAGGCCGAGTATGCCCCGCCTGCTGCCGAGCAACTGCTGTGGACTGCCACGGTCGCGGACTTTGCCGACTGCCAGGCGCTGTACACCGACGTGCAGCGCAGCCTGCACTTGGAGCGCGGGCCGTTGCTGCGTGCCTTGCTGGTCAGCGACGGGCAGGGCGCTCAGCGCTTGTTGCTCGCCATCCACCACCTGGTGGTCGACGGTGTGTCGTGGCGGGTATTGCTCGAAGACCTGCAGGCGCTGTACCGCAGCCAGCCGCTGCCGGCCAAGACCCACACCCAGGGCGACTGGGCGGCCCGCCTGGCGAATTACGCTAGCAGCGATTCGCTGCGCGAAGAGCTGGGCTGGTGGCAAGGCCAACTGGGTGGCGTGCGCCGCGAACTGCCCTGCGATCACCCCCAGGGCGGCAACCTGCACCGCCACGCCCACACCCTGGCCATCGGCATTGACGTGGAGCAGACCCGGCAACTGCTGCAGCAAGCGCCGGCGGCCTACCACACCCAGGTCAACGACCTACTGCTGACGGCGCTGGCGCGGGCCCTGTGCGGCTGGAGCGGCGACCAGGAAGTGCTGGTGCAGCTTGAAGGCCATGGCCGTGACGGGCTGTTCGAAGACATGGACCTGACCCGCAGCGTCGGCTGGTTCACCAACGCCTACCCGCTGAGCCTGCGCCCGTTGCCGGGAAATGACGACGCTGCGCGCGCCGGTTCGATCAAACGTATCAAGGAGCAACTGCGCCAGGTGCCGCACAAGGGCCTGGGTTACGGTGTGCTGCGTTACCTGGGCGACGAGACCGGCCGTGAACAGATGGCGGCCTTGCCGCAGGCGCGGATCACCTTCAATTACCTGGGGCAGTTCGACCAGCAGTTCGACGGCGCGGCGCTATTCGAGCCACTGCAGGCACCAGCCGGCCAGGCCCATGACCCCGATGCGCCACTGCCCAACTGGCTGAGCGTGGACGGGCAGGTGTACGGCGGCGCCCTGCAACTGCGCTGGACGTTCAGTGCCGAACGCTATGACCCGGCAACCATCGCCCGCCTGGCCGAAGCCTATCGGCAGGAGCTGCTGGCACTGGTGGCCCACTGCCTGGTCGATGGCAATGGCAGCTTTACCCCGTCGGACTTCCCCCTGGCGCACCTGACCCAGGAGCAGATCGACGCCTTGCCGGTACCGGCTGCGCAGATCGAGGACGTCTACCCGCTGACCCCGATGCAGGAAGGCATGCTGCTGCACACCCTGCTGGAGCCCGGCACCGGCCTTTACTACATGCAGGACCGCTACCGCATCAACAGCGCCCTGGACCCGCAGCGGTTCGCCCAGGCCTGGCAGGCGGTGGTGGCGCGCCACGAAGCGCTGCGTGCCTCGTTCAGCTGGAACAGCGGCGAGGCCATGCTGCAGATCATCCATAAACCGGGCAACCTGCCCGTGGATTACCAGGACTGGCGCGGCCTTGACGACACCGCCCAGGAAGCCCGCCTGCAGGCACTGCACAAGCAAGAGCGCGAGGCCGGCTTCGAACTGCTGCGTGAAGCGCCGTTCCATCTGCGCCTGGTGCGCGTGGCGGACGAGCGATACTGGTTCATGATGAGCAACCACCACATCCTCATCGATGCCTGGTGCCGCTCGCTGTTGATGAACGACTTCTTCGAGGTCTACCAGGCGCTGGGCGAAGGCCGCCCGGCGCAGTTGCCGGTGCCACCGCGCTATCGCGACTACATCGGCTGGCTGCAACGCCAGGGCCTGGAGGATGCCCGCACCTGGTGGCAGGCCAACCTTGCCGGCTTTGAACGTGCAACCGCCATCCCCAGCGACCGCCCGCTGCGCCATGACCACGCCGGCAGCGGCATGGTGGTCGGCGACTGCTACACCCGCCTGCACGCCAGCGAGGGTGTGCGCCTGCGTGAGCTGGCACAGGCCCATCAGCTCACCGTCAACACCTTCGCCCAGGCGGCCTGGGCCCTGGTGCTGGCGCGCTACAGCGGCGAGCGCGACGTGGCCTTCGGGGTGACCGTTGCCGGTCGGCCGGTGAGCATGCCGCAGATGCAACGCACCGTCGGCCTGTTCATCAACAGCGTCGCCCTGCGGGTGTGCCTGCCGCTCCCGGGTGAGCGCTGCAGTGTGCGCCAGTGGTTGCAGGGCCTGCTGCAAAGCAACATGGAGCTGCGCGAGTACGAGTACCTGCCGCTGGTGGCGATCCAGGAATGCAGCGAGCTGCCCAAGGGCCAGCCGTTGTTCGACAGCCTGTTCGTGTTCGAGAACGCCCCGGTGGAAACCGCCGTGCTCGACCGCGCCCAGCACCTGAATGCCAGCTCCGATTCGGGCCGTACCCACACCAACTTCCCGCTGACGGCGGTGTGCTACCCGGGCGACGACCTGGGCCTGCACCTGTCGTTCGACCAGCGGTATTTCGACTACCCAACTGTCGAGCGCCTGCTGGCCGAGTTCAAGCGCCTGTTGCTGGCGCTGGTGCAAGGCTTCGACGGTGAGGTGAGCGAGCTGCCGCTGCTGGGCACCGAAGAGCAGCGCTACCTGCTGGACGACTGCAACCGCACTGCGCACCACTACCCGCTGGAGCACAGCTACATCGCGCAGTTCGAGGCCCAGGTGGCCGCATACCCGCAGCGTACCGTGGCCCGCTGCCAAGAGGCCGCCCACGACTACGCCGGGCTCAACCTGGCCGCCAACCGCCTGGGCCACGCCCTGGTGGCAGCCGGGGTGAAGCTGGACCAGCCGGTGGCCCTGCTGGCCGAGCGCGGTTTGCCGCTGCTGGGCATGATCGTCGGCAGCTTCAAGGCGGGTGCCGGTTACCTCCCGCTCGACCCGGGCCTGCCAAGCGCACGCCTGCAAGGCATCATCGCGCTCAGCGGCACCCCGGTGCTGGTGTGCACAGCGGCCTGTGCCGAGCAGGCCCGGCAATTGCTGGGCGGCCTGCAAGGGCAGGTGCAGTTGCTGGTGTGGGAGGACATCCAGGCCAGCCAGGTAGCCAGCCATAACCCGGGTATCTACAGCGGGCCGGACAACCTGGCCTACGTCATCTACACCTCTGGCTCCACCGGGTTGCCGAAGGGTGTGATGGTGGAGCAGCGCGGCATGCTCAATAACCAGCTGAGCAAAGTGCCTTACCTTGAGCTGAGCCAGCGAGACGTGATCGCCCAGACGGCTTCGCAAAGCTTCGATATTTCGGTGTGGCAGTTCCTCGCTGCCCCATTGTTCGGTGCCACGGTGCAGATCGTGCCCAATGCCATTGCCCATGATCCCCAGGGCCTTTTGGCCCATGTGCAAGCCACCGGCATTACGGTGCTGGAGAGCGTGCCGTCGCTGATCCAGGGCATGCTGGCGAACGAACACCAGGCCCTGGACAGCCTGCGCTGGATGCTGCCGACGGGCGAGGCCATGCCGCCGGAGCTGGCCGCGCAGTGGCTGCAACGTTACCCGCATATCGGGCTGGTCAATGCCTACGGCCCTGCTGAGTGTTCGGATGACGTGGCGTTCTTCCGCGTCGATGCCGCATCTACCCGTGGCACCTACCTGCCTATCGGCACGCCGACCGACAACAACCGGCTGTACCTGTTTGGCGACGAACAGACCCTGGTGCCACTGGGGGCGGTGGGGGAACTGTGCGTAGCCGGCACCGGTGTGGGGCGTGGTTACGTCAGCGACCCGGTGCGCACGGCCCTGGCCTTCATCCCGCACCCCTACGGGGCACCGGGTGAGCGGCTGTACCGCACCGGTGACCTGGCGCGCCGGCGTGCAGACGGGGTGCTGGAGTACGTTGGGCGTATCGACCATCAGGTGAAGATCCGCGGTTACCGCATCGAACTGGGCGAAATCGAAGCGCGCCTGCACGAACAGGCACCCTTGCGTGATGCCGCGGTGGCGGTGCAGGAGGGCGTCAACGGCAAGCATCTGGTGGGCTACCTGGTGGCCCATCAGGGTGTGGCCGGGGATGGCGCACTGCTGGAGCAGATCAAGCAACGGCTGCGCGCGGAACTGCCGGAATACATGGTGCCGTTGCACTGGGCCTGGTTCGACAGCTTGCCGCACAACGCCAACGGCAAGCTGGACCGCAAGGCCCTGCCAGCCATCGAAATCGGCGGCCAGCACAGCCAGGCCTACCAGCCACCCCGTACCACGCTGGAGGAGACCCTGGCCGGCATCTGGGCCGATGTACTCAAGGCCGAGCGGGTGGGTGTGCACGACAATTTCTTCGAGCTGGGCGGGCATTCCCTGCTGGCCACGCAGATCGCCTCCCGGGTGCAGAAGCAGTTGCAACTGAACGTGCCGCTACGGGCGATGTTCGAGTGCAGCACGGTGGAGGAACTGGCGGTGTATGTGGAGGGGCTGCAGGGCAGTGCGCTGGACGAGGACAAGGTTGATCGGCTGAGTGATTTGATGGCGGAGTTGGAGGGGTTGTAGGGGGGAGCTTGTTTGCGATGCGCGACGTGATGGATGCAGGCTCGGCATCGAATCGGGTGAGGGCTGCGAGGTGTTCGCCGTTACAGGTGCAGGGCCTATGAGATCGA